>CAYOVS010000232.1:0-1934 GCA_964407445.1 uncultured Peptococcaceae bacterium | reverse complement strand
CCGGAATTGGCTCCCCTCGGGTAGTCATATTGCGAAAATCCGTCCCCATAGCAGCATATGCTGCTAACAGCCTTTTTGCCGCCTCCTCTGCCCGTGGATCATGTTGCCCGTTTGCCGCAGGAACCCCGTTTTGCTGCACATTCCTGCCAACTACGGGTCTTTGGCTCATATTCCGCAAATCTGTACCGCTGGCTGGCATCGGCTGCATCATCTGCTCCCGCCAGGGATATTCCCCCGGCCGCGCCGGAATTGGCTCCCCTCGGGTAGTCATATTGCGAAAATCCGTCCCCATAGCAGCTCCTGCTGCCGACAGCCTTTTCGCCGCCTCCTCTGCCCGGGGATCATATTGCCTGTTCGCCGCAGGAACCCCGTTTTGCTGCATATTTCCCACAACGACGGGCCTTTGGCTCATATTCCGCAAATCTGTACCGCTGGCTGGCATCGGCTGCATCAGATAATTTTGCAACAGATACCCTTCCGACTGCGCCGAAACCCCGCTTTGCTGCATCTCTCCCACAAATCCGGGTCTCTGGCTCATATTCCGCAAATCTGTACCGCTGGTCGGCATCGGCTGCATCAGATAATTTTGCAGCAAATACCCTTCCGACTGCGCCGCCGCTCCTGAATCCTCTTGCGCCTGCATCGGTTCTTTTCCTGTGCCCTGCTGCCAGTAGTCCCGCTGCATCCCGGCGTCCCCCAGGCTTCCCGCCACTTCCTCCGCGATTTTGCCGATAGGATTGCGATTGAAGCCCGCCTTGCCCAAATTTCGGTAGCTGCTCCAGGACCATAATGTGTTCAGATCCAGCTTTCCCGTCTCGGCCAAGGGCTGCCCGTTTTGATCAGGGCAGCCAAATCCGTTCAAAAACTGCTGCAAAGACAATACTCCCTCCGGCGTGCCGATACTTTCCTGCAAAATATAGTCCTTCTGAATCGCCTGAATCAGCTTTTCCTCCGCCTCATTCACCACGGTATCCTGATAATGGGGCTTTGCCACCCATGCTTTCCCGCTCTGTTCCTCCGCCAGCAGCTTTGCAAATATACTGCTATCGTCACCTTTCTTGATGTATTCTTTGCTGTAATCGGCAAAGCTGGGTTGCTTGTCTGGCAAAGAGCTACCCTTCGACACGGAATAAGGCTCCTGCCACACCCTCTCCGACCACACCTTCTCCTGCACCGCTGGTTGCGTCTCCCTTTTCTGCTTCCCCTGCTTCTCTTGCCGCCACCGCCGCATCGCATAATCCGTTTTCGGTCCCCGCAAGCCGTCAATCACCAGCTCTTCCCCGTTCTGATCCTTGTACCCTTCCTCCTTCAACCGCCGCTGCCAATCCGCAATGTTCTGATCATACTTTACCATATTAGATACCCACCTCCAATATCCTCCAACTTCCCCCGCCTATTCTCCTCCACGTTGCACACCAGCTTCTCCTCCTATCACCCAATCCCGCTCCGGCGCTTTCCCCCCCTGTCCACCCTTTCCCTTCTTCACCATTTCCTTCCTCACCATTTCCTTCCTCGCCTTCCCCGCCTTTGTACTACCCTCACCGCCTTGGCGTTTTCTCATGGTCTCCCGGTCTTACTTTCCCCGTTTGCCCAACACAAAAGACGGAACCATATTTTCCCGGTTCCGTCTTTTTGTTTTCCAAAATTAAGTTCAGAGCAAAGCCTCTCTATCCCCTTGGCTGCACCTCTTGCAGCAATTCCTGCATCCTTTCCTCTGCCTGACAAACCAATCCCAGATGGTGCACCTTGCCGATTTCCTCCTGCTGGAAAAACACGGTATAGTCCTCTCCCAGATTCCCTTCCGGGTAAAGACAAGCCACATAATCCCACAAAATATTAGCAGATTCCTGAATTTGCTTTCTGCCGTATATCATCACTGGCCGGTTCCCTCCAACCAAAGTAACAACTGTGCCAATAGGATAATACTTCATAGC
>CAYOVS010000231.1:0-3146 GCA_964407445.1 uncultured Peptococcaceae bacterium | reverse complement strand
GGCCAGCTCCGCCTGCTGCTTCACCTTGCTATAAATCATCCCTTCATTATCGGTGAACTTAATACCGCCGGTATCGATCAGGGTAAAGTGATAATTGAGCCATTCCCCATCCCGGTATAATCGGTCCCGGGTAATGCCGGGCGTATCCTCCACAATCGCCTGACGATCGCCAATAATTCTATTAAATAAAGTAGATTTTCCCACATTTTCCCGGCCAACAATAGCCACGATCGGTCTTGACATCCCTTGTCCTCCATTCTATGCTTCCCAACCAGAAAGGTTCCCTTACTCTGCACACAAGCGTTCTGCCAGCGCCGTTGCTGTTGTTGGCACAACCAGCACTTCCGCCTGAAGCGCCTGCGCCACCTGCGCCACCGTCATATCATCCAAAAACAGCTGGGAATCAAATTTCAACATATTCTCCGGGATCAGCACCCGTTGGTACTGCCCCGGCGCAACCGCCTTGCACAGGCAAGATCCGGTCAACAAGCCGGTAGCGGTAACGGTGGGGCCGTAAAAGCTGTTCTCTGCAACAATCAATTCCAGCATTCCCGAAGATGCGGCAATCCATTCCTCTAATGCGGGCCGCAACACCGCTGCACCGTTGACCCCGGTGAGGATCGCCGTTTTTTTGCTTAAAGGCAGCGATTTGGGCAGCGTTTGGCCAACCTTTTGCCAATCCGCCAAAAACAAAGCCGCCATGCCGATACCGTTTTCGATCTGGGCAAAGTCACCGTACAACGCCGCATCGGGAAAAGGCAGTCCAGCCTTAACATACAGCTCGTCGGCGGGAAAAACAAAGGGATCGCCATATTGGGCAAGGCATTCTTGCTGCACGCCTTCCAAATAGCGCAGCAGGGAGGCGGCTTCCTCTTGGGCGAACAGCCGCAGCCTAGGATTGGTTTGGAAGCGGGTCAGCCCTACCGGCACCACCGCCGCCGAGCGAACACCGGGATGCAGCGCCCGCAGATCCGCGATGGTTTTGGCCAAAACCGCACCGTCGTTGATATCGGGGCATAAAACAATCTGCGTATGCAGCTCACAGCCATAGCCGATCAGCTTTTGCAAAATCGGCAAAATCGCCGCGTCTTTTTTAAATCCCAGCAGCTCTTTGCGTAATTTTGGATCCGTTGCATGGACGGAAATATATAAGGGGCTCAACCGCATGCTTTGGATTCTTTGATAATCCTGCGGCCGCAAATTGGTGGCCGTAATAAAATTGCCCTCCAAAAAGGACATCCGGTAATCGTCATCCTTTAACAACAGAGAATCGCGGGGAGCAGGCTGTTGCTGGTCAATAAAACAAAACAGGCAATGATTGGCGCAGCTTTTGATACCATCAAACACATCCGCCGCAAAAATCAACCCCAATGGCTCATCAAAATCCTTTTCTACCTCAAAGATCACGGTTTCCCCGGCAACCAGCTTTATTTCCAGCTCCAGATATTCATCTGCGGTCAGAAAATCATAATCAATAATATCGGTAACCGGCATCCCATTGATAGACAGCAGCAGATCTCCCGCTTGCAGCTCCAATTCTTCGGCAATGCTTTGCGGTACAATGCCGCTGATCAAACCGCTCATAAGTTCCTCCTGTGTTATATAAAAAGCCCGGCATAAGTAGCCGGGCTTTGGTGGGCCCTACTGGGTTCGAACCAGTGACCGACCGGTTATGAGCCGGGAGCTCTACCAACTGAGCTAAGGGCCCCAAATGAATTGCCACAAAAATTATTATACTCGAAAAGCCCACTAAGGTCAAGGGGTTGAAGATATTTTAGGGGCTGCCACAAATTATGACAGCCCCTAAAATGCAAGTTTTTATTTTCTTTCTTTAGATAAAGCTACAACCACAGAGCTTAATGCTAAAACACCGAACAAGTTGGGTAAAACGATCAACGCGTTAAAGAAATCCGCCAGTTCCCAAACCAGATCCACCTTCAGGGTAGAGCCCAGAATAACAAAAGCTAAAACTACCACCGTGTAGTATTTAATGGCTTTTTCGCCAAACAAGGCCTTTACGTTTACCTCACCAAAGAAAAACCAACCGATAATGGTGGAAAATGCAAAGAACAACATACAAATCGCAATAAAAACATTACCAAAAGAACCAAATGCCACATTAAAAGCATTTTGCGCCAAAGCAGAACCGGTAAGACCGGAATCCCAGACACCGGTGGAGATAATCACCAATGCGGTCAAGGTCAGAATGATAAAGGTATCAATAAAAACGCCGATCATGGCAACAACACCCTGGTCATGGGGATGTTCTACCTTGGCAATGGCGTGGGCATGGGGCGTAGAGCCCATACCGGCTTCATTGGAAAACAAACCTCTGGCCATACCGTAACGCATGGCCTTCTGTACGGAAAGACCAATAATACCCCCGGCAACAGACTGGGGATCAAAAGCCATCACAAAAATCAATCGAAAAGCTTCGCCAACAGCGCCGCCCTGCATAATCAAGATGACCAAACAACCAACAACATAAAGCAAAGCCATCAGCGGCACCAGCTTTTCGGTAGTGCTGGCAATACGGCGGTTGCCACCCAAAAAGATGTATGCACCCACCAAACCGCAAATAATACCTACATAAATGGCTTTCACGCCAAAGGCATTGTTAAAGGCAGCGCCGATAGAATTGGATTGTACCATATTGCCCATAAAGCCCAGGGCAATAATCAGCGCCACAGAGAAAAATCCTGCCAAAATCTTGCCAAATTTGCCGGTAAAGGCAGCTCTGATGTAATAGGCAGGGCCGCCGGATACCGCGCCGTCCTCGCCAACCTGTTTAAATTTCTGAGCCAAAACCGCTTCGGCATAAATGGTGGACATCCCAAAAAAAGCGCAAACCCACATCCAAAAAATAGCACCGGGGCCACCGGAGGCAATAGCCGTAGCCGCGCCAGCAATATTGCCGGTACCAACCTGTGCTGCAATGGCTGTAGTCAAGGCCTGAAAGGAGCTCATTCCTCTTTTATCCGCCTTGTCACCATTCAGATTAAAACCGCCAAAAACTCGTTTGAGCCCTTCGGGAAATTTACGAACTTGGATAAATTTCAAGCGCAGAGTAAAGAACAGGCCTGCACCTGCCAACAGAATAATCAACGGATAGCCCCAAATAATTCCGTTGATTGCAGTAATAATAC
>CAYOVS010000230.1:0-3180 GCA_964407445.1 uncultured Peptococcaceae bacterium | reverse complement strand
AAATAATCGCTATATCTTAAGCAAGGCTGTAGATAAAACCAAGGATCAATCCTATTTTTTGTATGGCCTTTCGCAAAAAATATTATCTCGTTGTATGTTCCCCTTGGGAAACTACACTAAGGAGGAAATCCGCAAAATTGCCGGTAACTTTGGTTTGAGTGCAGCAGGCAAAAAAGACAGTCAAGACATTTGTTTTATCCATAATGGCGATTATCGCACGCTGCTGCGGGAAAGAGCAATGGACAAGCTCGTTGCCGGGCCGATTGTGGCGGAAGATGGTACCGTTGTCGGCCAGCATCAAGGTTTGGCCTGTTATACGCTGGGACAGCGTCGGGGATTGGATTTGGCCTTGGGGTATCCAGCCTATGTCACGGCCTTGGATGTGGTCGGCAATACCTTGCGAGTGGGCAGAAAAGAGGCTACCTTTGCGGATACGGTTTGGGTAAAGGATGCAATCTTTCAACCTTTTAACAGGCTGGAGCAGCCTTTATCGGTGATGGCAAAGATTCGTTATAAAGCCAATCCTGCCCCTGCAGTGATTTCCCCAACAGAAGACGGGCAAATTTTGATGCAGCTCGCCCAGCCGGAAAGCGCTATCACCCCAGGCCAATCCGCTGTTTGGTATGCAGGAGAACAAATGCTTGGGGGAGGCATTATTACTTGCGCCAAATAATAAACAAAATTTGCCTGAACAAAGCCGTTTTTTTTCATCAAAAAGACGGCTATTTTTTTTTGTTTTGGAGAAAATATGCTTGCCGGCATAATCAATATAGATGAGGTGAAATATGCTTAGTGGCAGGCAGCTTCATGGTCTGATCGTCAAATCAGCTACCGGGGCGGAGCTGGGCAGAGTTGCCGATCTTGTCTTTGACAACATCAAAGGAAGCCTGAGTGGATTGATCGTAAGCGATAGCGGTATACTGGCAAAAACCTGGTATTTACCGCTGGAATCGGTAAAAGAGATCAGTCTGCAAGGGGTAATTACCGGAAAAAAAAAGCTGTTACAGCCTTTGCCTGCACATCTGAAGAGCCTAAGCGCCATTGGTTGGCGCGGTTGTCTGGTACAGGATCGCTACGGCCAGGACAAAGGCTCGGTAACCGATGTCTTGCTGCAAGGCAAGGAATTGGCCGGATTTGAAATTTCCGATGGATTGATCGGCGATTTTCTGCATCGGCGCAGTTTTTTGCCTTTTGCACAAACAGAGTACAATGACGGGATATTTCAGCAAAAATAACGGGGGTGAAACAATGAAGAACAACGGGAGTTACAAATCTTTTTTGACCGGAGCAATGATTGGCGCTCTAGGCTTGGGTGTTGTAGGCATGACAATGCTGAACGGCGGAAAAGGCTCTATGAAAAAAGCTCGCTCTGCCGCGGCGCAAATGACCTCCAGAATTTCCCATGAGGCTGGCGATATGATCAGCGGTGTAGGTGACAGTTTGGCCAACAGAATGAGGTAGGCTGCAAAGGAACGGCAATGCCGTTCCTACATAATATGGAAAAGGCGGGAGAATTGTGCCAAAACTAAGCAAGGGCGCTCCAAAGAAAATCATTATGGTATTGTTCTCTCTGGCAGCTATCCTTACGATTTATTTTCTATGGCCGGTGTTTGCACCGTTTTTTATAGCGGTGCTCTTTGCCTATTTGTTGCGCCCATTAATTAATACCTTGATTAAAAAAAATATTAAGCCTGTTTTAGCCATCCTTGCAATATATATTGCCTTTTTTGGCGTGATTACATTATTATTATGGTTAATATTGCCTTCTTTGGCGGAGCAGAGTCGACTTTTATTGATTTATATTCCCGATCTTATCAATGAACTGCTGCGTCGCTGGTTTGATTTGCTGAACGCGATGGAAAGAATCTCTTTGCCCGAAAGCCTTTTATTGGCAATTGAGAACGCTACTGATAAACTGCGGATGACCATCACAACACGGATAACACAATGGGCGTTAGGCATTCCAGAAATTATTAAGTGGTTTTTATATGCCTTGTTGGCTCCGATCTTAAGCTATTATTTGCTGCGAGACAAATCAATTGCAAAAAAAAAGCTGATTTCGCTGGTGTCTGCCAAAAACCGTCCGGAATTTCTTCGTTTGGCCGGGGATATTGATCATTTGCTGCGGCAATTTATCTGCGGTTATTTGTTGGTGTCGGTAGCGGTTGCGATTATTACGGCAATCTTTCTGTCTATAATTGGGGTAGAGTATCCTTTGGTTTTGGGATTGTTAATGGGAATTGCCGATTTGGTGCCCTATTTCGGGCCGATCATTGGCGCAATCCCTGCTGTATTGGTCGCCTTGGTTCACAGCCGTCAATTGGCGGTGATTGCGCTAATTGGCTTATTGGTTATCCAGCAATTGGAGGGCCTGGTGATTACACCCTTGATTATGGGAGATCGCATAGGCATGCATCCTTTGATAACAATATTTGTAGTTATGACCGGTGGGTATTTATTTGGGATTGGCGGAGCGATCTTGGCGGTGCCGGGTGCCGCATCTCTTAGTCTGTTGGTTCGGTATCTATATAGCCGCGCTGTGGAATACCAGGAAAATTTATAAAAAAGGATGATTATTTTGATGATATATGATAAAATAAGTACTTGGATATTAGGCGGAAATATATTTAAAGGAGAATCGCTATGAAGTACATGACCGGCAAAGAAATCAGGGAGAGTTTTCTCAAGTATTTTGAATCCCAAGGACATAGACGGGTAGCCAGCTCGCCGTTAGTACCCTACAATGATGCAACTCTGCTATTTACCAATGCAGGGATGGTGCAGTTTAAAGATGTTTTCCTGGGCATGGACAAGCGGGATTATACCCGTGCCACCACCGCGCAGCGTTGTTTGCGCGCCGGCGGCAAGCATAACGATCTGGATACGGTAGGTCGTACCGCCCGGCACCATACTTTCTTTGAAATGATGGGCAACTTTTCCTTTGGCGATTATTTTAAGCGTGACGCCATCACCTTTGCCTGGGGATATTTGACCCAGGTTTTGGAAATGCCCAAAGAAAAATTATATGTAACCGTTTATGAAGAAGATGATGAAGCTGCGGCTTTATGGCAGGAAATTACCGGTATGTCGCAAGACAGAATCTTCCGCATTGGCGCCAAAGATAATTTCTGGGCAATGGGTGATACCGGTCCCTGCGGACCTTGCAGCGAAATCTTTTTT
>CAYOVS010000229.1:1397-3196 GCA_964407445.1 uncultured Peptococcaceae bacterium | reverse complement strand
CATTTTTTAAAATTTTGATGCTACGCAAAATATAAAATACTCAATATAAATATTAAAATAACATGAGCAAAGTGTTGATGCAACCATAGTATATCTGTCATAGCTGCCGCTTGTAAAAACATCCTTATCCAAGGGGATATTTGTGATAGCTCCTTTTGTTGTAGGTGGTCTGTGTTATCGTTTGTTCCGGGGGGTATATTGACTAAGCTTTGGATGATTGTTGTTTTCCCGGGCCGGTTTCCCGCAGCATCCCTGCGCAGAGCAAACCCAGCAAATTGATAAAGCCAAAGAGAAACAGGCTGATGCGTAATCCATAAGCGTGACAGGCGACAGCATTGCTGTAGGGGGCGGTTTGTGCCAGCAAATTGGTGATCCAGCCGCCAATGCTGGGGGAAAGAAAACCGCAGGCCATTGCGGCAGAGGTCATCAGCGCAAAGGCCCCGCCGGTCAGCACCGGTGTCATTCCCGGTAACTCCATAGGAATGGAATAGAGCGCCGGCAGCCATAAGCCGTTGCCCAGACCAAACAGGCCAAAGCCCAAAACTGCCCAAACAATGGAAAGAGGAGAGAGCATGCCCACCAGCAAAACCCCCAGCACCTCCATGGCTACGCCAGCCAGCAGCACCGGCTTGCGGCGTCCCATTGCTGTGGTGTACCAACCGCCCAGTAGGCACCCAGCCATCCCCATTGCGGGAAAGGCAATTGCTGCCCAAAGCCCGGCCACCGCTTCGGTAAAGCCGCCGCTTTCCATCAAAAAAGTGGGGAGCAACACAATGATATAGGAATAAACAAAAAAGTCACACATAAAGATTATGGTCAGCAAGAGAATTTCCCGCCGGGTCAGCAAGTTGCGGTAGATTCCTTTTTCCTTGGCTGTGCTTGCTGTGTTTGCTGCTGAAAGTGTATCCATTTGCTGCAAATCTCGGTGGCGTAGCAAGCCATACCACAGCAGCAGGATCACGGCAAAGAAAAAGCCCCAAATGCCCAGCGAATTCTGCCAGGATTGTCCAAACAGCCGGTAAAGAGGGATCATCAGCATAAAACAGAGAAAACTACCCAGAAAGGGGAACAGTCCGTTTAAAGTATTTAAGGCGCCCCGTTGTTTCGGCGTATAAAAATGCATGATGGCCGAGCCGATAAACGGAATACTAAGCCCAAAGCCCAGTCCAAAGAGAATTCTACCCAGTATAAACAAAACAAAGCTATCCGCTATGTAATTGAGCCACATGCCACAGGCAAACAGGCCAAGGGTGACCCCAAACAGATTGCGCAGGCCCCAGCGCTGCTCCAACAGCCCGCCTAGCAGACTGGCCGCAATCAGCGGCGGATAGATAGCGGAAACTGCCAGATTGAGCAAGGCGTCGTTATCGCCAACGCCCAAATCGATGCGTAAAATCGATAAATAGGGAGAAGGAGCCATTTGTAAAAAATAAGCAGTAAGAATTCCCAAAATTAATAAAATGGTTAAAATCGATTTTTTGTTCATGCATTGTCCTTTCTTTGGCGCGAAAAAGTATTGACCGGTTTGATTGTATAGATATTGCTTTATATTGTCAAGGTGTTGTATTTTATAGTTTTCTTGGCGATATAAACAAGGATTGCCCAGTAGGATGGCGGAAAAAATTTTCTTTTGGTACTGGACAAAATACCATGAATATTATATAATCAAAATATCCAAGTGTAGATACTCATAATTGAATAGTCTGGTTTAAGGGTATTGAATTAAAGCTTGCTTTGATTCAATAAGAGGAATCGGGTGCAAATCCCGAACGGTACCGCCGCTGTAAGCATTTGGCGAT
>CAYOVS010000229.1:0-1387 GCA_964407445.1 uncultured Peptococcaceae bacterium | reverse complement strand
GTTGACGAAAGTCAGTCACTGGGAAACTGGGAAGGCAAAGCAAATTGCATTGATCGTTAGGTCAACGAGTGCAAGTCAGAATACCGACTTAGATCTTTTTTGTTGTGATAACGAGTGATTATCAGAACAATATTTTATGCACATCTTGTGTACCCGCAGAAATAAGGCTGTGGCTTTTGCCATAGCCTTATTTTTTTGTTTGATGCTGAAAATAAAGGTTGCAGAAGGTATTGATATGATGAAATACAGCTTTGACGATCAGGAATTTACCCAAAGAGAATCTGCTTTTGCCAAAGAGCATCGCAACGATAGCGACGAGCAATTGTTGCAATGTGTGCGGGATCGAGCGGCCGAGCTGGGTCGCAACCCCAACAAGCATGAGATGCCCGGCTTTGTTTACATCAAAAGCAGGATTGGCGCCTGGCCGGTGGTTTTGGAGCGCGCGGGACTAAAGCAGGTGAACTACAAGCGTTTGGCCAGAGAACTGACGGGCGGCCAAAAAAAACAGCAGCAGCGGCAAAAGAGTGCTGCACAACAGCAGGCTGCAAAAGTGAAAAAATTGGAAAAAATGTTGGATTTGGGTAAATCTCATTTGTAAAAGTCGGTACGATGCAGGAAAAGTTTAAATAATTATCGAGGAGGGTTTGTATGAAGAGTATGAAAAGAGGAAAGTTTCGGTTGTTGCTGTTAACAGTGCTGTTAATAGCGCTGGTGATGGTTCCGGTGCTGGTTTCTGCGGCAACGGGAGAAATCACGGTCTATGTGACTGTGGAAAACACCACCCATTCCGGCGGAGCCTGGACCGGCGTTTTGGTGGAGGATCAGCCGGTTACCGTGCCAACGGGCAGTACGGTAGGTGTTGCTATTGAAAAGGCCATGACCGCAGCGGTCAACGGCACGCAAGACTACACCATTACCGGTATCAGCAGCGGCTATATTAGCGCCATCAATGGTTTGGCAGCCGGTAGTCCCAGCCCTATGTCCGGTTGGATGGTTTTGGTCAACGACTGGTTTATTAATATGGGCGTTGGTGTTAATACATTGGCGGATGGAGATATTGTCCAGGTTTGCTTTTCTGTGGAAGGCGGCCCGGATCTGGGCGGTTCTTGGGGAAACAACACCAAGACGCTGACCGGTTTGGCGTTTACCAACGCTTCCGGCAGTAGTCTGGGCAGTCTTTCTCCCACCTTTGCGGCAGACGTGACTGCCTATACGCTGACGCTGCCGGAAGGTACTACCTCGCTGAAGGTTGTACCCACCGCCACCAACAAGAATTTTCAGGTTCGTACATATTTAAATACTTATGCACATGAAGAAACATGATACACTGAAGAGGCTGAAGGTGCAGCATATTATCCCCGAAACCATTCTGTGCCTGTAGGTATAG
>CAYOVS010000228.1:0-3220 GCA_964407445.1 uncultured Peptococcaceae bacterium | reverse complement strand
CAGCTGTTGATAGGCCTAGGAAAGCTCCGGCCCATCCGCCGTAGCAAAGTGAGAATAAATTCCTTCCACATAAATATGAGGTAAAGCCATAATCCGGTCAATGGCGGCTATTGTCTCAGCGGATGGCTCAAAACCAACCCTTCCCAATCCGGTTTCCAGCTTTATGTGGATCACCGCAGTTTTATTCTGTCGCACTGCCTCAGCAGACAATACTCTTGCGGCGTTTTCATCATAAACGGTTTGAATAATACCATACTTGACAACCGTTGGTGCAAACTCCGGCGGCAAATAGGCAAAAACTAAAATGGGTACCGTAATTCCCGAAGCCCGTAAATCTACCGCTTCCCCTAAAAGTGCGGTCACCAACCTTTTTGCGCCATAAGCAAGACAGGTCTTGGCCAGCATTCTCTGCCCCATACCATAGCCGTTACATTTGATCACCGGCATAAATTCTGCGCCCGGTTGCAAAATGCGATTGATCTCCTTTAAATTATGACCAATGGCTGCTGTGTCAATTTCAAGCCAAGAATTTCTTTCGGGAAAACCGTCATAAATCATTTCTGCCTCTCAAGTCACCTGTTATTAAAATTAGTATAAATTATATAATATCTAAAAATTCCCAAATTTTCAAGCTCTCCAGAGCATTTTGTATAGAAAAATTACATGAATTTTGTCTTCGCTATTGGCTGCGCAAAACACTTCCCACCGGAATCCTGGTGAGAGTGCCATCCTGTAAAGCAATTTTACCGTTGACCATTACCAAATGGATTCCCGATGCCTGTCTACAAGATTGAGAAAACGTGGCTTTATCTTCAATCTTCGCATCAAAAACAGTAATATCGGCATAGTTACCAATTGCCAGATGTCCACGATCCTGCAAACCAAAACGAGCGGCAGGCATCGAAGTTATTTTAGCAATAGCCAAAGGCAAGGGCAACACCCCACCTGCCAAAGCCTGTTTCAGTATCCGAGGGAATGTACCGTAAACCCGAGGATGGGTTGCACCCTCCGGCACATAAATAGAATCCGAAGCAATATAGGCCCAGGGCAACGCGGTAATTTTATCCACGTCCTCCTGCCGCATACTATGGTTAAAGCAAGCCACATCACAATCATTCTCCGCCAGAATACGGCAAAAAACCTCATCCGCCGGGATGTCTAACAAGACGCCAATTTCATCAATACGCTGGCCTACTGCAAAACGCCAAGCATCTTCCCGTACCGCCGCAATTTCCACTTTATCCCAACCCAAGCTTAAAGCGGTATTATCCCAGCCCTGTCCTTCTTTTGCCAATAATGCCTTGATCTGCCCTTTTTCCCGAGGATTTGCCAAACGCCGGGCAGCGGCAAGCACACCACCCTCCAGAACCTGAGGCGGCAGCAAGGCCGTTAAGGTGGTAGCCCCGGCGGTATATGGATAGCAATCGCAGGTAATATCCATCCCCTGCTCTCTGGCTTGCCGGATCAAGTCGATGGCCTGATCCAGCAAACCGAAAGCAGTCTTGCCCATTGCTTTAAAATGCGAAATATGCAGCGGAACCTCTGCCTTTTGGGCGATTTGAATGCTTTCTTTGATAGCGGAAAGCAAACAATCCCCTTCTCCCCGAATATGAATCACATAAGGACGCTGATACCGGGATAATGCACCAACTACCTCTACCAACTGCTCCGTATCATAATAAATATCCGGTGTGTAAATCAAACCGGAGGAGATTCCAAACGCACCGGCTGCCAAAGCTTCTTCTGCCAAATCCCTGACCAAAGCCAACTCTTGCCGGGTTAGTTTACCACCGTCAAAACCTTTTACTGCAGCACGAATAGCACCGGTACCCACCAGCGTGCCCATATTCTGTCCCAAAGGCAAGGTCTCCAGCAACTGCAAATACTGACCAAAGGAACGAAATGGCCATTGTCCATCACGGCGACCAATCACGTTGACAATATAATCCCGCCAAAGTTCTGCCCAGGTATCGTTGAGCGGTGCTGGACTAAAACCGCAATTTCCTACTATTTCCGTACAAACGCCTTGAGACAGCTTAATCTCATTGATTGGCTTTCGCCAATTTTGCAGATCCGCATGGGTATGCCCATCAATGAACCCGGGTGCTACGTATAGACCGGCAGCATTGATTCTGCATCCGGCTTCCGCCTGAGACAATTCTCCCATTGCGGCAATCCGGTCGCCGATAATACCCAAATCCATCTGATAAGAAGCGTTGCTACTACCATCAAGAATTGTTCCATTTTCGATAATATAATCAAACATCAGCGCCATTCTTCCCTATCATCATTCATTTGTACTGGGTAATTATATACTATTATCCGCTTTATGGCAATATAAATAACTATTTTACAGAGATTGTTCCGCAGCGGCAGCGGCAGCTTCTTCCTCTTCAATAATACTATCATACAATTGCGCAATTCTGTACCAGGTCAAATGCCCAATAAAGTTTTGCTGATCCAAACCCAGTTCTGTCTGCAAAGCGTTTACCGTATCCAAGGTAGCTTGATCTAGGATACCAGTTATTTCCATTTTTGGCAATTCCGTCCTGTATTGGGTAATTTTATACAAATAAGTTTGGAACTTGCGCACCGTATCGCTTTCCATATCGGGAACCAAAGCATAGCCGGGATACAGCTCCGCTTTCGTACCGCTATACCCTTCCGGGATTGTATTAATCAAATCTGTGTACAGGGTAAACAGAACAATCCAATCCGTTTCATCTATGCTACCGTCTACCGGCAGGCCATAGCTGCGCTGAAACGCCTTTACCGCATCCAGCGTTTGCGGACCAAAATACCCGTCTATTTCTACCAGGGGAATATTTTGATTAAAATAGCCAATAACATCCAGATAGTATTGAATGATCGTTACCGACGTTCCCCAATCCCCTTCTACAACCTGCACCGGCGTAATCCGTTTTACATCCTCGTAGAACAAGCCCTGAGAAGTCAATTCGCCCAGTTTCAACACACTGCTGTATACATAGATGATTTTATACCAGGTTTTTTTATCCACCTCTCCTGTTTGCGGTAAATCAAATACCTGCTGAAACACCTTCACCGCTTCTTCGGTATCCACACCGTAAATACCATCCACCTGGGCAATTTCAGGGATGGCCGGATAGTTCTGGCGTATCCTATTCAGGCGCACCTGCATGGTTCTAACACTGTTGCCACCGGAGCCAAGCTTTAGAGCCAAACCGGGATAAGATTCCCG
>CAYOVS010000227.1:0-3225 GCA_964407445.1 uncultured Peptococcaceae bacterium | reverse complement strand
GAAAGTAAAAACAGAGCCGTCATCATCAGCGTCACTGTCAAATTGAGCAAAATGGTATTTTCCATACCAAAAAATCTGCTGGCTGCATAGCAAATCGACAAAACCGCAAAGCCCAAGGTGGTGCTGATACCAGCGATAGTGGCGATCACCGACAGATAATCCACAATTTTGCCGATGGGGCCGCTGATTTTATCCCCCAAGATCCCGTACATCCCGCTGGAAAGCGCCAGCGGTTTCTTAAAACGGTAGGCGGCGATGGCGATAGGCAAACCGGCAATGGCATAAGGCACCCAGCCCATGACGCCCCAGTGGGTTGTGCAGATGGACACAGCGACCCGTAAAGCTTCCTCGCTTTGTGCTTCTGCCAGGTAGGGCGGAGCCATAAAATGCGAAAGCGGCTCGGCAACACCCCAGTAAACAAAACCAATCCCCACACCGGCGGAAAACAGCATGGAGATCCAGGCAAAATTACTATGTTCCGGCCGCTCATCATCGCTGCCCAAGCGCAGTTTGCCAAATTTGCTAAAAGCAACATACAGAAAATAAAACAAAAAGGCAAACACGACTAGTAAATAAAACCATCCGAAATTGGTGCAGATCCCCGTATTTAAGTTGCTCCACAAAGCAGCAAATTGGTTGGGAAAAAGCACACCTACCCCCAACAACAAGACAATGGTGATCAAGGTTAGCAGAACAATGGGTTTATCCCATTCCTTTAGCCATCCATTCATATAGTCACTCCCCCATCTGTTTTTCTGTTGACAGGTTACGGCGACACGTTGTTTTTGATCTAGGGATCCTCTGATTAAAGGAAGGTCTGCGGATTGGCCAGCAATTCTTCCGTCAGGCAAGGATGAGGAAGGAGGCGTAGCCGGTTGCTACGCCGACTGACGAAGACGCAGCATGGCGACAAAAGAGCCGCCAAGACGCTCACCCGAATGAATCAGAGGTTCCCTAGATCGCCCCGGGAAAGCCAGTTCCGGCACTGACCTTCCCGGGGGCGAAGAGGGGCAACGGCAAAATAATGTTAGCACTCTGTTTTGAGAATATCCCAGTTCATCCCAAAGCCTGCCATTTTCTTGCGCATAGACAACACCAGTTGATAGTAGTCATCCTTGGGTACCAAACGTTCCACATCATAACATTCATCCCAGCGGGAACCCAGATTCTCGCCTTTGGGCACACTGCCCAGCAAAGGCTCGTATTCCGTAACCAAAGCGTTGACGATCTCGTTGGCGTCCTTGCGGCTCATTCCCAAACGGGCGACAATATGTCCCGCTTCTGCGCCGATCTTAGGCTCCTGCACCGCCCAACGCATTGGGTGGCGGTTCATGGTCATCGCGCCAATATCCAAAGAATCCGCGCCGGATACTGTGGCCGTAATACAATACGCCAAAGATTCCAACATGCACATCTTGGTATTGGGGCCTGCATGAGACATCCAGGCAGGCAGCTTAAGGATATTGCAGTTGCGCGCCAAGCCTTGATTGACCAGAGAGGTAAGCCAAATCACCTCCGGCGTATTGCTGGTACAATGGTTAATGTGAATGGGGAAGGTGCAGCAAATATCGGTACGATATACCAAGGTCGCCAGGAAATGATGTGCCGCCAGACAAATAGCCGTTCCCTCCGGGCCGCCGGCATAACCGCCCATCAGCGGCCCCAGCAGCGCCTCCATGATAAAGCCACGCTGCAAGCAATAGCTGACCTTTTTCAGCCGTTCCTGATCCACCTTCATTTCCGCTACTGCCGCAAACAGTACGCCGTCATTAATGATTGAGCCAAAATGCGGATCGGCCAAGGCGATAATCACATCCGTTTTTTCCGCGGTAGAGGCCCAGTTGCAAACACCGATATCGGGACGGCCCACCAAACGCGCTGCTTCCCGCAGGGTTTTCAAATTCCAGATTGAAGCCTCCATCTCCGAAGATACATCCGACTTTACCGGACGCCCCCGAAAAGTAGTCAGCACCGGGCTAAAGATCGCGTCGGTGATTCTTTCCTGGGTATAATGCATAATAAATTGCTGAAATAAATTTTCATCTACCGGATTGCCCACCGGGCTAAATACAATAAAGGGATCCTTGGTATCCTCTACCTTGCGCTTGGTAACCATCGCCGCATCTTTGTTGCGCCCATATTGCAATTGGGTGCGCACTCCGGCGATCGTATCCAGCACTTCATCCCGGGTAAACTGGATAATTCTATTGTAATCAGAAACATACACGCCGCATTCAACAATAAAATCAATCGCGGCCTCAAAAAGCCGATCGGCCATGGCGTCGTCATAATTCACTAAAATATTCCGGTCATATTTGATATTATATTTCTTGGTAAGCTCCCGCGCCACCTTGCCTATTTTCCGGTCATAATCGGTTTCTTTCATCAAAGGCCCGGTTTCTGCGCGATTAAGCACTTCCTGATAGGTAACATACATAAGTCCATACCTCCTTTAATCCTCTATCCTATTTTAAGCACTCTCAACTGCTGCGCACCAAGCTATCTGCTAACTAAACTACGGCAAAGCGCCACGGCTTCGCTGGCATTTTCCCCATAGCCATCCGCTCCAAAGTTTTTGGCCCAATCCGGCAGCACCGGCGCACCGCCGGCAATCACTTTAAATTGATCGCGAATGCCTTCTTCTTGCAAAATCCGCACTACATCAGGCATATGTAGCATGGTTGAGGTACACAGTGCAGACATAGCGATAATATCCGCGTCAACCTCTACCGCTTTTTCTACCAGACTATTGGGGGAAACATCCTTGCCCAGATCGTAGACGGTAAAGCCATTGGCCAAAAGCAGGGTTTTGACAATATTTTTGCCGATATCATGTACGTCGCCCTTAATCGTGCCAATCACCACTTTGCCCAAATCCGTGGCTTCCCCGGGTTTGATAGCTGCTTTTAGCACCTCGATAGCCGCCATCATCGTATCTGCTGCCGCGATCACCTCCGGCAAAAAGATTTCCAGAGAGTCAAACATTTGGCCAATCATCGTCATACCGGGTGCAAAACCCTTTTCAATCGCCTCCAGGGGAGCAATTCCTTCATCCAGAGCCTGCTGCGCCAGTTTTACTGCCAAAACATCATCCAAATCAATTACCGAATCCCGCATTTGTTCCAGCAAATTACTCATGACATTTCCTCCTTCATCTGTTTTATTTGAGAATGCACGCTTGCGTCTGCTGGGCAGGAAGAATATAATATATATTACATATATTAT
>CAYOVS010000226.1:0-3226 GCA_964407445.1 uncultured Peptococcaceae bacterium | reverse complement strand
TGATACAATATTGGTTTTTTAATTATAACTTATTTTGTATGGACAAACAAAAATGCTGTTGCAAAACAGATGCAGTTACCGCGCAAAGCTTCAATCCTATACTTTGCCATCGGCCACAAAGAAACACATCCACTTTACAACAGCATTTTGTTCAAAAACTAAAGATTACCTTTGCGACAAAATAATTCCGTCAGCCGTTCTGTCATTACTGCAACAGCATGTTCCATGGTTGAGCCCATCGGTGCGCCAAATTCCGTACACTGGGGCTGAACACCAATACAATAAATCGTAAGAGCCGTCTCCTGCCGCAAATAAGCCAACATCACACTCATAGGCAACATATGGGTGGAAAATCCCATGCCATCAATAGACTGAGCGTCTACTAAAGCAATTGTACCCGGCGATTTTTCCATAAAAGCAGCGTCGATCACCAATAAAAATGCAGGCGCAAACTTTTTGATTTCCCCGGTAAAATTTTCCGGGGCAGTGCTTCCGGCAAAAAGGCGGATTTGCGATGACAAATTATTTTGGGATAGCTGCTCTACCACCGCCATACCGGCGCCATCGTCACCGCATAAAACTGACCCTACGCCCAGAACCCCAATTTTTGCTCCCGGCGGTATTGCTTGTGCTAACTGTAGGGCCCAGTCCATTACAGCTTTACCTTTAGCGCATCCCGGGAAAAGTCCGCCAACTCAATATTGGGAGAAAAGCTGAGGCATTTTTTGGGACAGCTATCTACGCATTGGGCACAAAAAATACAATGGGCTAAATTGAGATGGCACTCGAAAACCTTATTCTCCTTGGTGCCTACATTGGTAATTTTGATTGCGCCGGCCGGACAATCTCTGGAGCAAATATTGCAGCCCAAACAATTTTCCGGATTATAAACAATCTTTCCCCGGTAATTTTTATCAATTTCCAGCTTGCCATAGGGGTATTTGATGGTAGCGGGCTTTTTAAACACATGCCCTAAAGCAAAACCGGCAATTTTCCCCGGCCCCTTTTTCATATCAACACTCCTCTCACAATCAAATTGACGATAATCTGGATCAAGGCCAAGGGAGTGAGATATCTCCAGCAAAACAGTACCATTTGCTCAATCCGTACCCGAGCCATCACTGCGCGGAATACGCACAGAATCGCCAAAATAATCAAGGTCTTTATTACGAAAAACAGGAAGCCCAGCCAAGGATTGGCGGCGTAAAGAGGTAAAAAGATAGCAGAAATCAATGCAGCCACCGTAACCAACTCGCAGTCAATGGCCATTTTAAAGATAGCGAACAAGCGTCCGCTGTATTCTACAAAGGTACCGGAAACAATTTCCGTTTCCGCCTCAGGCAGATCGAAGGGCACCCGTTCCAGCTTGCTCTGACAGGCCACCACCGCTACCGCAAAGGCAGGTATGTTGATCAACACATACAGCGGATGGGCTGCATAATAGGCAGCGATACCGGAAATAGACCAGCTATCCGCCAAAATCGCCGGCGCTAGCAACGCCATAAACAGCGGCACCTCATAGGAGAATAGCTGGGTTAGTGCTCTCACTGCACCGATGGTTGCATAAACGCTGGTGGAATACCAGCCACCCAGGAAAAAGCACAGGGTAGGAATGGTTAACAGATACAGCACCACGATCAGATCGCCGCTAAAGGGAAACAGCGAATTAACACTCCAAATAGGCACATACAAAAACGCAGCAACCACCGCAGCTAAAGCAATCACCGGCAACGTAACAAAAATTCTACGATCTGCATCCTCGGGAATAATTGTTTCTTTACCGATCAGCTTGCAAAAATCAGCCAAAGGCTGAAACCAGGGCGGGCCCATCCGGTTTTGCAGTCGGGCATAAAACTTTCTGTCTAAAAAAGCAAACAACAAAGCGTATACGCCTAAAAACAGCATGCCCGGGAACACAATAATATTGAACAATGCCAGCAGCATAAGCAAATCTCCTTCCCGCGGCGGCTAAAACAGCTTGCTCTCCGCGATTTTAATCTTGGTGGCATCAAAGCCCCGCTTTTTGTACCAATCCAGACTATATTGCTTTAAAGCTTGCCAATCCCAAACCTGCTCCTTGCCGTTTTGCAGATCATTGAGCACAAAGGCCCGGTCTGTGCAGGAATAGCAAGGATCGATGGCCGCAATAATGATCGGCACATCCGCAAGATAATCGCCTTCCAGCATATGTGCCATGCCATGCCAGTTGGCTTCAGAAGCGGCGCGCACCCGCACCCGATCCGGCTTATCTGTGCCGTTACCGCGAATATAGTGGGTATCCTCGCCCCGGGGCGCTTCGGTACGGCTAAAAACCTCTCCTGCAGGTACTTTACGGGGAAATTTTACGGTTAATTCCCCATCGGGGATATTATCCAGGGCAAAACGAATCATCTTGATGCTTTCCATGATTTCTAACACCCGAACCACTGCACGGCCGAAAACGTCGCAATGATCGTCGGTGATCACCGTAACCGGCACCTTGCCGTAAGCGGCATAGGGATCGGTTACCCGGATATCATCCTCCACCATGGAAGCTCTGGCCACAGGGCCCACTGCGCCGTATTTGACGGCCTCCTCATGAGAAAGCTTGCCGATCCCGCTAAGGCGGGCGGCTAAAGTGGTTTCATGCAGGGCCAATTGAATATAATACTTATTCTGCTCCTCAATGGTGTTGAGCATTTTACGAATCTGCTCCGCCATTTCCGTCGTGATATCCCGACGGACGCCACCTAAGGTATTGATCCCGTAATTGACCCGGTTGCCACCCAGCATCGCCAGCATATCCAAAACCAGCTCCCGATCACGCCAGGTATACATAAACAAGGTATCAAAGCCGATTTCGTGCCCAGCAACCCCCAACCACAGCAAATGACTGTGCAACCGTTCCAATTCCGCCATAATCACCCGGATAAAAGCAGCCCGTTCCGTGATTTCTACACCGGCCAACTCTTCTACACCCTGACAAAAAGCGGTACTATGGGTATGAGAGCAAATGCCGCAGACCCGCTCGATGATATACAAATCCTGAATATAGGTTCTGGACTCGCAAGCCTTTTCCAAACCGCGATGATTATAACCAACGCCTACCACGGCATTGACAACCTTTTCTCCCTCCAGAGTAATCGTAAAGCAACCGGGTTCTTTTAATGCCGGATGCTGCGGCCCGATGGGGATCGTAATTCTTTTGCTGTCAGAACTCATTTAGCGGCCTCCTTCCCTGCTTGCT
>CAYOVS010000225.1:0-3227 GCA_964407445.1 uncultured Peptococcaceae bacterium | reverse complement strand
ACGATCAGAGTATAATGTGTTAAATGTATCGGTCCAATCGGCCGCATCCGTTCTTTCGTGTATTTATTTAGGGTGCGGTTTGCATATTTGCAAATGGTGTATTGCCTACAGAATAATAAACCTGATGGAGGAGTATCGTATTATGCGCAAGCTGACTTGGTTGCTGCTTGGGGTGATATTGGTTTCGGTTGCCTTGATCGCCTATTTTGTATTTGGTTGGGCAAAAGAAATTCCCCTGTCCGCTGCCGAAAATGCATTTTTTGAGCCAAGCATCAGTAATCAGACCGGGGTAGATATTGCCTCTTCCTTTTCCATTACCTTTGGGGAGCAAGTTTCCTCTGCGTCCGTTAGCCGGTATCTTTCCGTGGAACCCGAAATTGAGCTGGGGGTGCACCAGGGAAAAAGCGCAGAACAGGTATTGCTGGTACCCGGTGAGCCGTTGCATCCTGGTACCATTTATACGTTTACGTTGGCTACCACAGAAAAAAAGCTATCCTGGGTTTTTCAAACCGGAACCCCGTTATCGGTGGAGCAGGCGGAACCGGCTGATAGAAGCACCCAGGTTGGCCTTCATGCAAAGATTTCGATTTGTTTCAATCAGATTGTGACCCTGGATTTACAGCGTATTGCCGATTATATCCAAATTGATCCGGCTATTTCCGGCACTTTTACCCAGTCTGGGCGGACGCTTACCTTTATGCCGGATGCGGATTATTTGCCGGAAACCGTATATCGCGTTTCTTTTTCTGCTGTTCCGGTAGAGGATGGCGAACTGACTTTGGCCCAGCCTGTCAATATGGCTTTTGAAACCACGCCGCGTAATACTGCTCTTCCGGTTGCCTCTTGGAGTATGAGTGCGCCGTTAGCTTTTGGGGAAAAGCAGCAGCCGGTTTTTTCCGTGTCTTTTGCGGGAGATTTTGTGTTGGCGGATATCAATATGGATACAGATGCGGTTAAAGCAGCTTCAAATATGTCTCAGGTAAAATTATGGCGGTTTGCTTCTGCTGATGATTATGCTGCCTGCCTGCTGGATACGGAAAAACGTCATCCCGATTGGAGTTTGGGCTCGTCTCGGATCAATGATATCCAGGAAGATGGTTTGGAGTTGGCCTGGCAGGGAGAAGCGGGTTTGACGCAGCAGGAGACTGGAAATTGGCAATTTTCTTTGCCGCAACAGAATCAGGGATACTATTTGTTGTCCGCATATTTCAATGGTCAAAAACGGAATATCCTGTTTCAAATCAATAATCTTTCTGCTTTTTCTGCGATCGGCGGTTCTAGAATGTTGATTTGGGCTCATGAACTAACGGAGGATACGCCTGCTGCCGGCGCCAAAGTGCGCCTGTATTCCACTGGACAAGTATATACTGCGGATCACGATGGCGCAATTGTGCTAAATTGCGGAAATGTGCCGGAAGCATATTTGATTTCTTTTGGTGCGTATCCTTTGGTGTTGACGGATAGTGGTCTTGGCACGGCTACAGAAAAACAAACAGCATTATGGCGCTATCTTTCTTTAGACAAAGATGTTTATCAGAATGGGGATACTCTGCATTTTTGGGGCTTGGCAAAGCAGGTGGATGGTACTGCATGGGCCTATAATCGGGTTTCCGTTTTTCTATATCGAGATGGCGAAAATCAGCCGATCGGTCGCATTTATGCGCCTTTGGCAGATAATATGTTCAACGGAGAGTGGCAATTGCCTTATTTACGGGATGGCAAGTACCGTTTAGTGATTAGTCAAAGCGGTGTGGAATTGGTGAGTGCTTATTTTGGAATCGGTTCCTTATCCCAGGATGTGAAAAACACAGGGGCGCTAAGCTTTAGCGGCCCCACCATCAGTATGGGAGATAGTAAGCTGAAAATCGGTGATTCTTATCTCATGGCTTTTGATTTAGGGCAGGCTTCTCATTATTTGTTTATCCGGGACGAAAACGGGGTTCAAGGTTATGCGGCGGAAGCCGGTGCTGTTCATCAGGGGGTTTTCGACCCGGAAAATGCGCGTAACTATTATTTATGGGGAGTCGCTTATCAAAACCAGCAATATTTGGTTACTCCGCCCTGCGGCTTAGTGGTGGATGCATCCGACAAACAGATTGCGTTGTCCCTTGCCGGAGAATTACCCAAAAATACGGAAGAAAGCAAGGATATTGTGATCTCTACCAAACCAAAGGCGCAGGTGGCGGTAACGGTTTTGCATACAGAGGCGGCGCCAGCTGCGGATCCTTTTTCGGCGATTTATGGCGATTATATTGGTCATGATCTTACCTTTACGGAGGCTTCTCATGGGGAACGGCGTTTACTCTCCAGCGGCAGCACTAGCGAGTTGCGAAGAACCCCCGTTTCGGGAGATACGGTATTCTCTGTGGTTTTGACGGCAGATCAAACCGGTGTTGTAACGGTACCTGTGCTGGTTCATCAACCGGGACAATACTATTTTTTGGTGCAATCTGTGCTAGCGGGTGAGGAAGTCTTTGCCGGCAGTTTATGTTTGGAAATGCCGGTCAGCGGTAGTCAGGTTGCTGTAGACCCCCTTCCTGATCCAAAATATGATTGGCAGGTCGGAGATGCGTTGGAAACAAAGGAGAGGCTTGCGGCCGATACGGAGGGAGCCCGTTTGTTGTTGGCTGTGCAGCCGGAGCGGGCTGCTGCGCTTTCGAATTTGCTACGCTTGGCAGACATGGAAGTGGACGAGGAACAAAATGCTTCTGCGGTTTTTGCGGTGGCGGCCGCTCAATCTTTATTGATGGAGGAAACGAATTTATATGCCCCTGACTATTTCTCATTTTCCCCAATAGATGGCAGTGTTTTCCAAGCGCAAAACGGTGGAATAGCTTTGTCTGCGCAAGCGGATGCAGATCTGGCTTTTTCGGTTCAGGTGGCTGCCGCCGATATTGCAGTTGTTGACAGGAGTATGCTGCGGCAATATTTTGTGTCTTTTTTGCAGCACAATGGTTCCCGATTGGAGCAATGTATGGCATTGTGTGGCTTGGCTGCGTTAAAAGAGAACGTGATCCCAGAGTTATCTGTATTGCTTGATAATTATGATATAACCACAATTGAGCGACTTTATTTATTGTGGGGATATAGCCTGGCCGGCGGCGTGCAAAATGCAAAATTTGAATTTTCATCTTTTATGGAAAAGAATTCGGAAAAGGAGTTCGACTTTAATTCAGTGGTTGGAAAATTTGATAATTTTGAACAATTTTCTAAAGAAGAATTATCAC
>CAYOVS010000224.1:385-3231 GCA_964407445.1 uncultured Peptococcaceae bacterium | reverse complement strand
TGGTGGTGGTTCTTTGTCCGATCAAAGTGGTAGGCGCCATTTGCCCGCCGGTCAGACCGTAAATGGCATTATTGATAAAAATGGTGGTGATCTTCTCGCCCCTGTGGGCAGCCTGCACGATCTCCGCCGTACCGATGGAAGCCAAATCGCCATCGCCCTGATAGGTAAAGACCACGTTTTGCGGAAATACCCGCTTAGCGCCGGTGGCTACAGCCGGTGCCCGGCCATGGGCGGCTTCGTACATATCGCAATTGAAATAATTATAAGCAAAAACCGCGCAGCCAACAGGGGCAACGCCAACGGTTTTATCCAAAAGCTGCATTTCCTCTAAGACCTCGGCAACCAAACGATGGACGATGCCATGGGTGCAGCCGGGGCAATAATGAAAGTCTACATCCAGCAGACCTTTTGTTCTGGCAAATACCTGGGTCATGCTTATTCCTCCTTCATCTCTAAGACCTTGGCCACAATCTCATCCACCGTAGCGATACGGCTGCCGGGATAGCCAAAGAATTGCACCGGTTTGACGCCGTTGACGGCCAGGCGAACATCTTCCACCATCTGACCGGCGCTGATCTCCACTGTCAACAGTTTTTTGACGGAGGCCTGCGCGGCCGCGTCGGCAATGATCTGGCTGGGGAAGGGCCACAGGGTAATGGGCCGGATCATCCCAATCTTGATCCCCTGCTTGGCCAGCTCGTCAATGGCAGAGCGGCAAACCCGGGAAATGGTACCGTAAGCAACGATGATAAACTCCGCATCCTCGGTATGATACTGCTCGGCCCGCACCTCATTTTGCTCGATCAGCCGATAGCTGGCTTGCAACCGTTCATGCAGCGCTTCCAGATCCTCATCCTGAATATGCAGGGAATTGATGATCGCCCGAGGACGGCCGCAGCCTTCCTGCCAACCGGTAGCAGCCCAGGGCTTATTCGCCTGCACCTGCTCCTCGGTTTTGAACTCGGGAAGAGTAACCGGCTCCATCATCTGCCCGATCAAACCGTCGGCCAGCAGCATCACCGTATTGCGATATTTGTCGGCCAGGTCAAACGCGTCATACATAATATCAACGGCTTCCTGTACCGTATCGGGAGCCAGAACGATCAAGCGATAATCGCCATGACCGCCGCCCTTGGTGGATTGGAAATAATCGCCTTGGGAAGCCTGAATCCCGCCTAAACCGGGGCCGCCGCGCATCATATTGACCACAACACAGGGCAGCTCCGCACCGGCCAGATAGGATAAGCCTTCCTGCTTCAGGCTGATGCCGGGGCTGGAAGAAGAGGTCATCGCCCGGGCGCCGGCGCCGGCTGCACCAAAGACCATGCTGCAAGCGGCAACTTCACTTTCCGCCTGCAAAAAGCAGCCGCCCAGCTCGGGCAAGCGAGCCGACATGTATTCGGGAATATCATTTTGGGGAGTGATGGGATAACCGAAGAAATAGCGGCAGCCACCCCGTACGGCAGCTTCCGCGATCGCCTCGCAGCCCTTCAATAATTGTCTTGCCATAGATTTCCGCCTCCTATTTCTCGATTGCGATTACCACGTCGGGGCAAGTTCTGGCGCAGGAAGCGCAAGCAATACAAGCCGCCATATCCGTAATCTCCGCCACTTGGTATCCTTTGGAATTGAGCTTGGTTTTAGAGAGGGCCATAATCTGTTTGGGGCAGGCCCGCACGCATAAGCCGCAGCCTTTGCATCTTTCCTCATTGATGATCACCGAAGCCATTTCTTTTCCTTCCTTTCTGTTGATCCTGCTTGGATTTTTTATATTAAAAGCCTTCTTACAACTGAATCAAGGTCTGTTTCGGGTAGGAGCCTTGGTCAACTGGGTCTCGATGACACTTTGCCAATCCCGATGCATTTTGACCTTGATGGGAAACGGCTGGCCCAGATACTGTTTGTCCAGCCCCTGCAACTCCGCCTGCCGCAAAAATTCCGCCAAAACCCCAGGCGCACCGCTGCACCAGGCCACCGGGATGCCGGTTTGGCGAGAAACCTCCGACACAAGCGCATAGGAAAAAAGCAAATCCTCCGCCGTAGTTTCAACGGAAAGATTGCCGTTATTAATCAAACCCGTCACCTGCAAGCGGCAGGAATCCTCGATACGATGCAGTAAGCTCACGATTTGGCTGACGGTGTCGGATAAAGGCCGACGGGGATTCACCACCAAATAGACCGCCAGATCCTCCCGGGGAATTTTGGCAAAATACGAGTGATACTGTCCCAGAGCCACCGCACCACCGGCATCGCCGCCTGCATCGAAAATCACCTGCTCATACACCCCATTAAAGGCTGCAAAAACATCCGGGGGTAAGGTCATGATCTCGATATTGGCGCCGGCAAACAAAGGAGAAACCAAGCGGATGCCCTGTTTTTGCAGGAGTTCCTTCTGGTCACTGCTACGAAAATAGGGATTGATGATATCCAGATCCACCAAAACCGTGTTGCCCAGCACCTTTGCGTTCAGTGCAAAGTTCAGCGCCAACTCGCTTTTTCCGCTGCCGAAATTGCCCAGCAATACCACATACTTTGTCATCCGGATCACCTCCTTTCCCCAAAGAATAATAAGAAAATTACAAAATGCAATATTTTTTTATTATAGCATATTTTAAACCAAGTGTCACTATCTTTTACGGCAAAATGAAGCTGCGATTCTGTGTTGTCAAATGATAGGAACCATGAGGAATTGAATTAGATTGACTATTCTTACGCCGCATAGTAAGATGAAAATATCGTATTGGTCAGCACTTGGCCTAAAAGGTGAAGCAAATAAGTTACAGTATATTTGGCGCTGATTTCTTTGCGGGAATCAGTGCTTTTCTTCAGTATAAAAAATTATTTAA
>CAYOVS010000224.1:0-375 GCA_964407445.1 uncultured Peptococcaceae bacterium | reverse complement strand
TAACCTTTTATCGACATGCTTTGTATTATTGGTGAAAAGCTTTTCGAACAGTTTAAGGAGCATGCTTATGAAACCACCCGTTGAGACGCTGGTTGAAACATATCGGAACAACCTCTATGCCACGGCGTTTAATGTCTGCAAAAATGCGCAGGATGCCGAAGATGTTGTTCAAGATACATTCATTCAGTATTTGTCCCAGGAAAAGGACTTCGAATCAGAACAGCATATCCGCGCCTGGCTTCTTCGCGTGGCCATTAACAAAGCAAAGAACAAGAACAGTACATTTTTTAGGAGAAATGCACTTCCGCTGGAAGATTACATGGAGACGCTAACCTTCCAGTCGGAAGAATCCTCCCAGTTATTTGAAGCAGTGAT
>CAYOVS010000223.1:0-3250 GCA_964407445.1 uncultured Peptococcaceae bacterium | reverse complement strand
TACCCCACCGTTTGCGTCGGGGGCAATTTGAAAAATACTAGCTAATTATTTATTATTATATCACAATACGCTATGGCCACAAGAGGAAAGCGTATTTTTCTGTCAAGTTTTCTCAAACCAAACATTTCTTGAATTTTGTATGTTTTTGGGATATACTGTACTGGAAATACTTATGATTTGAGGTGATGTTGTTGGAAAAACAAAAGCGCCGTTTCGGGGATCGTCCCGATGGGACGCTGATTCGAGATCTGGATTCTTTGCATGTGTTTATGCCCTACATCTTGCGCAATCGCGCCGATGCGGAGGCATATATCAACGAAACGATAGACTTAACTGCGATAAACCAATGGCTGGAGGAGCAGAACGCCAAAAATCCCCAGTATAAATATACCTTTTTTCAGGTTTTTGCGGCGGCGATGCTGAAAACAGTAGTGCTGCGCCCCAAGCTCAATCGGTTTATTCAGGGGCGGCGCGTTTATCAGCGTAGCCATTTAAGTTTGGCCTTTGTTGCCAAAAAGAAGTTTGCCGATTCCGGCGAAGAATCCTTATTGATGAAGCGTTTTGAGGAAGATTGCACGGTGCATACGGTGCATCAAGTGATTTATGAACAAGTCAGCAAAATTCGCGGCGGCGATAACGATCATTCTACGGATGTGATCAATGTTTTAGCCAAAATTCCTCGTCCGCTGCTGCGGGTGGTATCATTCCTTTTACGGTTTTTGGATTACTATGGTAGGGTTCCTCAGGCAATTATTAAGGACGAACCTGATTTTGCTTCCGTTTATATCTCCAATTTGGGCAGCATCAAGCTGCATGCCGGGTATCATCATTTGAATAATTGGGGTACTAACTCCATATTTATGGTAATAGGCGAAAAATATCTGAAGCCGTACTATGATGCAGACGGAACCGTTACCATGAAAGAGGCTCTGGATATCGGCATCACTTTGGATGAACGGATCGCCGACGGCTACTATTATGCTAAAAGCATCCATCTGTTTAAGTATTTGCTACAGCATCCCCAGCTTTTGGAGCTGCCGGCAAGAGAGGTTGTGGATTATGAATAGCTTTACCTGCAATTATCAGTATTATGAAAATTTCGATCAAAAAATCAAGACCCCTTGGCTCAAAAACTATGGCAAGGTGCCCTTTCATATTCAATATTGTGACGGTTCTATGGTAGATCTGCTGGCGGAAATCACCGGCAAATACGGGGACTATATCGCCTATGATTTTATGGGCAGCTCCGTCTCCTACCAAAAGTTTTATCAGCAGATCGAACGCACCGCCCGAGCTTATGCCGCGCTGGGCGTCAAAGAGGGCGACCGGGTAACCATTTGTATGCCCAATACGCCCCAGGGCATTTGCAGCTTTTATGCGTTGAACATGCTGGGCGCGGTGGCCAATATGATCCACCCGCTTTCCAGCGAAGGGGAGATCATCTTTTATCTGGAGGATTCCCAGAGCGTGGCTGCCCTCACTTTGGATCAGTTTTATCCCAAGTTTGCTGCCATTGCCCAAAGAACCAAGCTGCCCAAGCTGATTATCACCAGCATCGGCGACGCCCTTTCCCCCATCAAAAAACTGGGCTACAAAATGACTGCGGGCAAAAACATCGCCTCGGTGCCGGAAAATGCGCCCAATGTGACCCTGTGGCGGGATTTTTTGGCGGCAGGCGACAGCTATACCGGGGAATATCATGCCCATAAAAAAGCCCATGATCCGGCAGCGATCCTGTATAGCGGCGGCACCAGCGGCGCTACCAAGGGGATTTTGCTTTCCAATCTCAATTTCAACGCCCTTTCCCTGCAAACCATCACCATGGATACCAATTATACCGTAGGCGATAAAATCCTTTCGGTGATGCCCATGTTCCACGGCTTTGGCCTGGGCGTTTGCCTGCATACCTTCCTCACCCACGGCGGCCGCTGCATTTTGGTGCCCCGCTTCAACGCCCAAAGCTATGCCAAGCTGATCAAAAAAGAGCGCCCCAACTATATTGCCGGGGTGCCTACCCTTTACGAAGCGCTGCTGCGCAACGAGGATATGCGCAACGCCGATCTTTCCTGTCTCAAGGGCGTGTTTTCCGGCGGCGATTCTCTTTCCATCGAGCTGAAAAAGAAATTTGACGCCTTTTTGGAGGAGCATAATGCCCAAGTGAAGGTGCGGGAGGGCTACGGCACCACCGAATGCGTCACCGCCAGCTGCCTTACCCCCTATCATCAGGCCAGAGAGGGCAGCATCGGCTTCCCCTTCCCCGATACCTATTATAAAATCGTCAAGGTGGGCACTACTGAGGAGCAGCCCTATGGGGAGGAAGGCGAAATTTGCCTGGCCGGGCCTTCGGTGATGATCGAGTATGTCAACCAGCCCCAGGAAACCGCCGATACCCTGCAAAAGCACGCCGATGGGGCGATCTGGCTCCATACCGGCGACCTGGGCGTGATGGATGCGCAAGGCTTTATCTACTTTAAACAGCGGATCAAAAGGATGATTGTTTCCTCTGGCTATTCCATCTATCCTTCCCAGCTGGAAAACTGCATCGACGCCCATCCCAAGGTGCATATGAGCTGCGTGATCGGCGTGCCCGATCCGCTCAAGGTGCAAAAGGTCAAGGCCTTTATCATGCTTAAACCGGAGTTTGCCCCCTCCCCCCAGATCAAAGAAGAGCTGATGCAATATTGCCGAGGCAATATTGCCAAATACGCGTTGCCCTATGATATCGAGTTCCGGGCGGAGCTGCCCAAAACGCTGGTGGGCAAGGTGGCCTACCGGGTGCTGGAGGAAGAAGAAGCCGCCTGCCGCGCCGCTGCCGCAAGCCGAAACCAGGAGCAGCCGGAAGCGGAAGGCCAGCAGGTGCCTGCTATTTAATAGGCCAACGCCGCCTTGCTTTGTTTTCGTGGGCGAAATGTGGTTATAAAAAGAACCGCTGCCTCTTTTGGCACGGATCTATCAGGGTATTTGCAAGTATCAAGTATCAAGTATCAAGTATATGAACGCATACAAAAACCAACCCACCAGCCGTAAAAGGTTTGTGGGTTGGTTTTTGTATGGCATTTTCTGCCGGTCAAAGAGTAAAAAACGGCGTCGCCGCCAGCTTGGATGCTATTCTTGTTCAAATTCCACAAGCAAAAGGGAATCATCCTTGCCGCTCATGGCGATATAAAAATATCTTGTTACATTATTTTCATCTACAAAGGATATCCCTCTATGGGGTATGGTTCCCCAGTCCATCCACGTGACAACAAAG
>CAYOVS010000222.1:0-3264 GCA_964407445.1 uncultured Peptococcaceae bacterium | reverse complement strand
ATTCTGACAAACATCCACCCAAACACCGCCGGTGATTTGGGCAAATTCTGCAACTTTGATCTTCACCGCGTTATTGGCCGCTCCCGCCGCCGGATATACGTGGTCAAAATGCCGCAAACTTTGATCCAAATAAATTTCTAGCGGCGTTTGCAGCCCAAAGGGACAAACACCGCCTACTGGATGGCCAGTGATCGCCAAAGCCTCATCAGGGATCATCATTTTGGCCTTGCTATGAAAAACCGCTTTAAATTTACGGTTTTCCAGACGCGCCGTTCCGCTCATAACCACAATAATATCCCGCTCTTTCAGGTGAATAGCCAAGGTTTTAGCGATTTGCCCGGGAGGTGCGCCCACCGCCAAAGCAGCCAGCTCTACCGTTGCGCTGGATGTGGAAAACTCCATAATTTGCAGATCTTCTCTGCCTATTTGCCGAAAATAAGCCGCTACCGCTTCTTTACCCACTGTAGGCCTCCATCCAGAATGGGGATCCCAACCGTTTCACTTCATTATATATTGTCATTTTTTGGTTGGTTTGTCAATATGTGCTAACATGAATTTCATAAAAGTAAAAATAAATATTGTAACTTGGCCATTTTTTTGATATGATAGATGAGTAACTTTTCCCTATGTTCTCAAGTTTGCCGTGCAGGATGGGGCAGTAGCGGCGCCTTGTAGCCTTCAAATCCGCTATAGAAGGGTCTATGCTCCGGCCTAGGGCAGGCTTTGTGGGGTCCGCCTTAAATAAGTAGCGTTGATAATCGGGTCCCGCGCAGCGGGCTGCCGTGAACCCCGTCAGGTCCGGAAGGAAGCAGCGGTAAGCGGATTTGTCCCGGGTGCCGTGGGGATACCTGGTTTGAGCCGGCTGTTTAAGTAACGCCCGGAAGGTTCTGTTCAAAGCCGAGCGCACGGCAAATAAAAATAGCTGCGGCAAAACTGCTGCGGCTATTTTTGTATTCACCTACCCGCAAATTGGCCAAAGAAATCTTTGCCCAAACCATGACAAGCAGCCGCTTCCGTGGTAAAATAGAAGTAGAGACAGAATATTTTTACCAAAGCAAGGAGGAGCTTCCATGACACTTATTCCCCTGTTCGAGCTGGAAAGTAAAGCCGAAATTGCCGCGCTCAAGCAAGCCTTGGAGCAACGGGGCCTTACCTACCAGATCGGCGACAACAATGACAATATGCGCGGCATGTCCTACGGACGGGATTGCGTATTTCTCTTTCCCCCCAGAGTATGGGGCAATCCGGAAGACGCCGACGCCATCGAAGCCGTCTTAGAAGAAATTAGAGCCTCTCTGCCGCCTCAGGAAGAGGAAGAGCTGGAGGAGAACGCCATCCCGGAAAATCAAATCCGTTCCGGCAAACAAGCGCCGATAGTTTTAGAGTAGCAACGGCACGGTCTTTATAGTAAGGAGGCATTGCAGATGGACGAAGAAAAGGAATTTTCTCCCATTGCCGATCTGGAAAATGAAATTGAAGTCAATATTATTTCCATTTGCCTGGAGGATGAGCACATCCCCTATCGCATCGAATTGCTAGAAAACCAAATTGCCGGCATCTATCTGGGCGCAGGCGGCCGCAGCTTCACCGGCTATGCCAGATTATGGTGCCAAAACGAGGATCGGGATTTTGCCCTGTCCCTACTGGAAGAAATCCGCAACTCGGCAACCGATGCAGAGCTGCCCATTGCCGAAGGAGACGAGCTGGATTGGCAGGATGAGGATTTTGATCCCGCTGCTCAAGGCGATGACGAACCGCTGGAGGATGACGCCCCGGAAGACGATGTGACGGATGAACATTTGCTCTAATTCACTTATTGAAAAAAGAATACAACTTGTTTGCAAACAAAAAAAGGAGCTACCGCTATCTGCGATAACTCCTTTTTTGTCTCTACACCAGAAAACCTTCAGTCCTATTGGGCAAAAGCACATCACGGCAGGAAGAAAATAGATGCAGAAAAAGCGCACCAAAAGCAGCAGCGCAAAACCTGGTTTTTATCCAAATGCACCTGATAGTCAACGCTACTGGTATATTTCTACTAAGCTACGCCTCTACCTTGCAAGCTAAGCATTACGATCTAAGCCCAGCAAACAGGCCAGCTCCTCTGTGGTATGCACCAAATAGTCCGCATCCGCCAATGCCGCCGCGTCCCGATAGCCCCAAGTCACAGCAATCACCGGCAGCCCCGCATTATGGCCGGTGATAATATCCCCCGGGGAATCGCCCACATACACAGCCTGCGCAGTAGTTAAGCCCAACTGATGCAAAACGGTCTGAATCCCCACTGGGGAAGGCTTGCGGGGGATTTCGGCGCACTCACCCACAGCAGCCGGAATCGCAGCCCCAAAAAAGTGGGTCACCAAACGTTTTACCAACGCATCCGTTTTATTGGACATCACACCCAAGCAATATCCCTGGTCAGCCATTTGCTGCACCAGCTCCGGCAAGCCGGGATAATAGGTTGTTTCCCGGATCAAATTTTCCTGATAATATCGCCGAAACAGCTCCAGGCATGCGGGAAAATGCACGTCCTCCCGCCCCTGCGGCAAAGAGAGCTCAATTAAATTGGTTACACCGCTGCCAATATAGCTTTGCACCTGGGGTAAAGTCAATTGATTCAACCCCAGATCAGCCAATGCCAGATTGATGCTGTAACCGATATCCGGCAGTGAATCAATCAACGTCCCATCCAAATCAAACAGCACGCCTTTCACCTGCAAGGGTTTTTGTGTCATATTCACCAAACAACCTCCCGTTTTCATATAGTTCAACCATTAGACCGTTGTTTCTGCAAATAGTCGTCTGATTTATAACCTATCTCAACCAAAACATATCATAACCTAGGAACACTCCTGTTTCTCTGGCGCCAACTGCGTCTGCGGCTTTTCCGGCGAAAGCCAATTCCAAACATAACTTAATAAAGCAACCAAACACACTGCCAGCACCAAACGCAAAAACAACAGGGAAATCCCCGGCGCTCCTAAAGACATGATAATGATATGATCCTCAAATACGGAATGGCAAATGCAGAGAAAGATGGAGATCAACATAATCTGCCGACGAGTATATAACCCCTTTTGCGCATCCCCAACAATCAAGCCGCCCCCATACACCATCCCTAACAACAACCCGGCCATCAAAGGATATGCGGCTTGACTAGGCAAGCCCAAAAAGTGCATCACCCGCGTAAAGGGTTTATCCAGCTTTTCTACCACATGAAAATATTTTAACAGCTCCACCCCGATCATCAACGGAACAATAATG
>CAYOVS010000221.1:0-3281 GCA_964407445.1 uncultured Peptococcaceae bacterium | reverse complement strand
GGTATTTCATCACAGTTGCAAGAAGCTATTAATTGACTTTCAGGAGGTGCACATGAAAAAAGAACTCCGGCTTTCTATTCTGCTGTTTATCCTATCTCTCCTGCTTCTAACGGCGAACGGTTTTCTGTCCCTCTATTACCATGATTTGGCGTCTCGCACCTATGACGCCCGACCGGCGCTCCTGTATAATACCTGCGCCACCCTGCTCTTTTCTCTGGTGCTGTTTGGTAAATTCGCGGTTTTTTGCCGTTCCACAGCAAAATCCATCAAATCGTTAAATTACATCTTGCTCCTAATCGCCACCGCAGCCTTCGTCATCAGCTTATACAACACCTACCTGGCGATAAGCCGCTCGTTCATCATCATCTTATGGACGGAAGGCCTGGCGGAATTGCTTTTATACCGCTATCTCAAGCCCCGACCGCCAGAATCGCCCCAGGCATAAACAGCGGCGCAAGCCGACAAACAGCGTTCCTCTCTTACCCTCCAGCTTAACAGCGGGAGGGTATTTTCTGCGCCACAAAATATCCGCAACAGAAATTGCTTAAACTGGCTGGAATTTGGTGTATAATGATAGTGTAAATAAATTAAATAAATCTTAAACCTTTGGCCGCTAATTATTTAAGAATTCTTATGATAAAATGACCGTGGAGGAAAATCATGACCAATATATTGATCTGTGATGATGAAAAGGATATTGTAACCGCTTTACAAATCTACTTAAACGCAGAGGGCTACACCACCTTTACTGCCAACACCGGCAGCCAGGCTCTGGAAATCATCGAGGAGCAGCCCATTCATTTGGTGCTGATGGATATTATGATGCCCGGCTTGGACGGCATTGCTGCCACCGCAAAGCTGCGGCAAACCAGCAATATCCCGGTGATCCTGCTGACAGCCAAAAGCGAGGACACCGACAAGGTGCTGGGTCTGAACATCGGCGCTGACGATTACGTCACCAAGCCCTTTAATCCGGTGGAGCTGATCGCCCGGGTAAAATCCCAATTGCGTCGCTACATCCAGTTAGGCGGCGCCCAGCCCAAAGATACAATTCTACAAATCGGCGGGCTGGAGCTGGACGATGACAGCAAAACCGTCACCCTGGACGGAGAAGCGATCAATCTGACCCCATTGGAATACAGCATTCTCAAGCTGCTGATGGAAAACCCAGGCAAGGTTTTTTCCTCCGGACAAATCTACGCCAAGGTTTGGAACAATACCGCCTTTGGCGCGGACGGCACGGTTGCGGTGCATATCCGCCACCTGCGGGAAAAAATTGAGATCAACCCAGCCAACCCCCGCTATCTGAAGGTGGTATGGGGGCAAGGCTACAAGCTGGACAAAGGAGATTGACATGCATAAACTTACCGATAGTCTGGCGGCAAAAATTACCGCAATCTTTCTGCTGACCCTGCTATTTGCAGCAGCCGTGACCGCGCTGCTGACTGCGGTCTATATCGAAGAACAAAATTATTACGGCCAAAGCGGCTTTAACTTCTACACTAGTGAAGCCTGCCGCACGCTGAACCAGATCTACGCCAATGCCGCATTTTACGATTACTATCTCTACCAGGAGGCGGAGGATAAAACCAATTGGGACGACTACCAGGTAGCCTCCGCCCAGGAAATGCTCAATCCTCAAAACAGCAACTTTCTTTTTGAGGTGTACAACGAGGCAGGAGAACTGGTTTACGGCACCTATAACGGGGAAACTGTGGGCATCGTTGCCAATTACAACAATTTTTACAACAATGACCAGAATTATCGGGTAGCCTGCTATGTGCGCAGCCCTTTGCAGGGAGAGGATCGTTATGCGCAAAGCGCCGCTTTTCACAACCGGCTATTTGCCATGCGCTATACCATTTTGATTGCAGGTGCTTTTCTGCTGATTCTGTGCCTGGCGCTGCTGATTTTTCTGCTGACTGCATCCGGCCACAAGCAAGGACGAGAGGGCATCAGCTTCAATTGGCTGGACAAAATTCCTTACGATCTGTATCTGGCGATTGCCATTTCCATCTTTTGCCTGCCGCTACTGCTGATGATGGATTACGGCTATTACGGAGACGCACAGCTAGCCTCCATCTTACTGTGTATGGTACCCTGCTTCACCGGTATGATGTTGCTGCTGCTGGCTTCGATGCTGACCACAGCCACCCGTCTCAAAAGCGGCTCCATGCTCCACAACACCATTATTTGGAAAATATGTCATTTCATTTTCCAGCTGTTTAAGGGCATTTTCATCGGCTTTCGGGATCTGCTGCTCCACCTGCCGGTATTGTATAAGACCATTTTACTCTCCGGCTGCTTTTTCCTTTGCAATCTAGTGCTATTTTGGGGCGTATTCTCATCCTATAACAGCGGTTTTTGGGCTTTGCTGCTTGTTCTTTTCTATGCCGGGCTACTTTACCTTTTTTGCAAAATCAACCTGCAATTGCGGCTGCTAGCCAATGGTGGTAAGCAAATCGCCGGCGGCAATGCGGATTTTCAAATCAATACCAAGAGAATGCTGCCCTCTCTGAAGGCACATGGGGAAAATCTGAATAATATCAGCGTCGGCATGAATAAAGCGGTGGACGCCAGAATGAAAAGCGAAAAGCTGAAAACCGAGCTGATTACCAATGTATCTCACGATATTAAAACGCCGCTGACCTCTATTATCAGCTATATCGATCTGCTGAAAAAGGAGCCCCTCTCCCCGCCCCAGGCTCTGGAATATTTGGCGGTTCTGGATCGGCAATCCGCCAAGCTGAAAAAGCTCACCGAGGATTTGTTAGAAGCCTCAAAAGCGGCTACCGGCAACATCAATGTTGCGTTATCCAAAACCGACGTGGCCGAGCTACTGCAGCAAACCGTGGCGGAATATCAGGAAAAGCTGGCCGCGGCACAGTTGGAACCGGTGATCAGCATCGGCACGGAGAATCCGCTGATTTTGGCAGACGGGCGGCTACTGTGGCGGGTGCTGGATAATTTGCTCAACAATGTCTGCAAATATTCCATGGCACATACCAGAGTGTATTTTCAAGTGGGACAAAGCAAAGACAAAATCCTGATCACCCTAAAAAACATCTCCCGGGAACCTCTGAACGTTTCTGCAAATGAGCTGATGGAACGTTTTGTCCGAGGGGACAGCGCCCGCTCTACCGAAGGCAGCGGTTTAGGGCTATCCATCGCCCGCAGCCTGACCGAGCTGCAAAAAGGCAGCCTATCCCTGGAGATTGACGGGGATTTGTTTAAGGCACAGCTTTCCTTCGACCAAGCAAATGGGTACAATCTATGATCAT
>CAYOVS010000220.1:0-3351 GCA_964407445.1 uncultured Peptococcaceae bacterium | reverse complement strand
CTCTTTAGGTAAACCACATTCCGCGGCAAGCTGTAGCGCTTCCCGGAAAAAGTCGCAGACTCCGGCCATCACATCGTGTCCGCCACCTTGATGCATCACAATCAACGGCGCGCCGCTTTCCTTTGCCAAAACAAAAATTTGCCGGTTCAGCCGTCCTGTATAGTTGATCCAGGATGCCCCTGCCTCGATTGCAGCCTGCGCCACCTGATATTTATCCGTGTCGATGGAAATGGGGATGGTTAAACAAGGCGCAGCAGCTCGAATCACCGGCAGCACCCGGGACAGCTCCGTATCCACGCTCACCGGGGTAAAGCCCGGGCGGGAGGAAGCTCCGCCCACATCCAAGATATCCGCTCCGTCTTTGGTCAAGGCCTGCGCCTGTTGCAACGCCTGTTCCAGCGTGCTGTATTTTCCCCCGTCAAAAAAGGAATCTGGCGTAATATTAAGAATGCCCATCAAGACCGGCTGCGAAAAACCCATTTCACCGCTGCAATGGCGATTATGATAGGTTACCCCAGGAGGAACACCATCCAGCGCGGTCAAAATCTCTTGCAATTGCTCTGCCAACTGGGGCAAGCCAAAGGGCTGCTGCTGCAAATAGGCCAGCAGGGCAAGCAACTGCGGCCAGGTTGCCATCAGCAGCACCGCGTTTCCCTGTACATCCTCCGTACCACCCAGCAAGGCCTCCCGGCTTACTGCGGCCTCCCCACCCAAGCTTAGCAGCTTTTGCTTGAGGATCAAGACCGCCGGATTGCGCAAACCGTCCACGCGGAAGCAAAAACATCTCCCCTTCCGCTCCATATGTTCCAAACCGGACGAACTAACGCCGATGCGTTCCATTTCCAAACGCAAAGCCTGCCGGTAGGTATCGGGTAAATAGCGAATTATTGGGGACATGGGGATACCTCCCTATTTGTTGAAATTAGCTATTCCTTGCCCGAAAAAACAAGACAAGATAGGTAAAATTAGGGCGGGGGCTTGCCCCCGCCCTACCGCGTTCAGAAAGATTATTCCTTTTTTGGACCTTGGGGAAAATCCCGGTAATAAATCTTGCTTTGCCCTACATCAATATGGGAATCCTCCGGCGCAGGATCTGCCGGTTCCTCCGGCTGATGATCCGGCTCGGCAACCGCTTGTGCAGGCGCAGCCGTTTGCTTAGGTGCAGCAGCTTCCGCCAAAGCAGCGGCGGCGGCCTCGGCCATCGCGGGGCTTGCGGCAGCATGATCCTTCATAATCAGATAGAATTCACCGGCCTCGATGGTTTCGTTCTCCATCAGCTTTTGCGCTACCTGATCCAGCTCTGCCATATGCTCCGAGAGAATTTTCTCTGCACGGTGATAGGCGGTATCCATAATCGCTCTGGCTTCCTTATCGATAGCATAGGCAATGGCCTCGCTGTAATTGCGTTCCTGGGAAAAATCACGGCCCAAAAACACCGTATCCTGCTGCTTGCCAAAGGTCAGCGGCCCCAATTCTTCGCTCATACCGTAGCGGGTAATCATCTCCCGCACCGTAGAGGTAGCCCGTTCCAGATCGTTTTGCGCTCCGGTAGAAATATCCTCCAACACTAGGGTTTCTGCCATCCGGCCGCCCAAAAGCAGCACCAGGGAATCCAGCATTTGCGATTTGGTATGATAATGCCGGTCTTCCTTGGGCAAAAGCAAGGTATAACCGCCTGCCCGGCCCCGGGGGATAATGGAGATTTTGTGCAAAGGATCGGAGTTGGGCAGGAAATAGGAAACCACGGCATGACCGGCTTCGTGATAGGCCACCAGCTTCTTTTCCTTGGCGCTGATCACTCGGGACTTTTTCTCCGGCCCGGCAATGACTCTTTCCACTGCCTGCTCCAGCTCATCCATACCGATTTTCTTTTTATCCCGGCGAGCGGTTAGCAAAGCAGCTTCGTTTAATACATTGGCCAAATCGGCGCCGGTAAAACCAGGAGTGCGCCGCGCCACCACATCCAAATTCACCGAGGAATCCAAGGGTTTGCCCTTGGCATGCACATCCAAAATCTGCTTGCGCCCCAAAACATCCGGCGCATCTACCGTGATTTCCCGGTCAAAACGACCGGGCCGCAGCAAGGCCGGATCCAAAATATCCGGTCTGTTGGTGGCAGCCATCACAATAATGCCTTCGTTGCTGGCAAAGCCATCCATTTCTACCAGCAATTGGTTTAAGGTTTGTTCCCGTTCATCATGGCCGCCGCCCAAGCCTGCGCCACGCTGCCGACCCACCGCATCAATCTCGTCAATAAAGATAATGCAGGGATTATGCTTTTTAGCCTGCTCGAACAAATCCCGAACCCGGCTGGCGCCCACACCCACAAACATCTCCACAAAATCCGAGCCGGAAATGGAGAAAAAGGGCACGCCGGCTTCCCCTGCTACCGCTCTGGCCAGCAGGGTTTTACCGCAACCGGGAGGGCCGTATAGCAGCACGCCCTTGGGGATTCTGGCTCCCAATGCGCTGTAGCGGCGGGGATCCTTGAGGAAGGCAACGATTTCGTTTAATTCCTCCTCTACCTCATCCACACCGGCCACATCGGCAAAAGTGACCTTCTTTTTCTCATCCACATGCAGTTTGGCTTTGGTTTTGCCAAATTGCATCACCTTGCCGCCACCACCTTGCCCCTGCTGCATCAGGAACACAAATAAGCCAACGATCAGCAGCATCGGGATCAAGCTGAGCAACAAAGAACCCCACCAAGAGGCAGTCACAGCGTCATAATTGATAATGACTTTGTTTTCCTCTAAAAAATCGGCTATGTTGGGGTCGGGGAAAGTGATGGTTTGAAAATTTTGTCCATCGTTCATCTTGCCGGTAATTGTATACCGACCGGCATCGGTTTCTGCGGAAATCAGTACCTCGTTAATCTGTCCGTTTTTCACGGCAGTTTTAAACTGAGAATAATTGAGGCTAACGATAATCTCCGAAGGATTGCCCCAGGTATAAAAAGACAGGGCAATCAATACAAGCAAAATAAATATCGTAGAATTTTTCAGCAGGCGATTCAAATGGGTTCTCCTTTCTGCTATCCAAACCGAAATCAAAAAAATGCTTTGCAATATTCACATTAATTTTACATTATTTTATTATATCATCTTTAGCAATTTTAATCAATATTGCCTGCCCTTCAATATGCAAATGGCGATGATATAAAAAGGGAACCCAAACGATCTCCTGCTCTTGCAGCAGCAAGGGCCAAGAATTCTTTACATATTGGGGGATTTTGGCATCAATAAATAAATCTTTTAATTTCTTTTTCCCCGATTTTCCCAGAGAATAAACGCTGTCGCCATCTCTTCTGGTACGAAAAACCAATGAATCGGCATCGCCTGCGGCAAAAAG
>CAYOVS010000219.1:0-3354 GCA_964407445.1 uncultured Peptococcaceae bacterium | reverse complement strand
CGCTGCTGCCGCTGTTGCTCCTCTGCCAAGGCCGCCTTGTCGATTCTTCTTATTACCATAGCGCTTACGCTAAAATCAGATAATCTTCCCGGTTTTCGCCCACGGATACATATTTGATGGAGCAGCCTACCGCCTTTTCGATATAACGAATATAGTCCAGCGCTGCTGGGGGCAGCTCCTCTGCCTTGCGGCAATGGGAAATATCCTGCCGGAAACCGGGCAAATAGGTATATACCGGCTTGGCGCGGCGCAAAGCAGCGCCGGAGGGAAACTCCTCCACCCGCTTGCCGTCGATTTCATAGGCCACGCAGACCGGAATCTGTTCCATATAAGACAGCACGTCCAGCTTGGTCAAAGCCAGACAATCCGCGCCTTGCAGCATCACGCCATAGCGGGAGGCCACGCAATCAAAGCCGCCAACCCGACGGGGACGGCCGGTAGCCGCACCGTATTCGCCGCCGGCCTGCCGCAGGCTGTCCGCCTCCGGGCCAAACATCTCAGCGGTGAAGGGGCCTTCCCCCACGCAACTGGAATAGGCCTTGATGATGCCCAAGGTCAGATCCAGCTTGACACCGGGGATGCCTGCACCCAAGGTGGCATAGGCCGCCAGCGTGGAAGAAGAAGACGTGTATGGGATAATCCCATAATCCACATCCCGCAGCGCGCCCAGCTGAGCTTCAAAGAGAATATTTTTCTGCTGGTCGATGGCCTGATGCAGATAAAAGGTGGTATCGCAAATATATTGGCGCAAGGGTGCGCCGTACTGCTCCAGCCAGGCCAGCAGCGGCGCAGTTTCCAGGGGCTGGCTGTGATAGCCCCCCGCCACGGTAAGATTTTTCCACTCCACCAGGCCGGGCAGCCGCTCCGCCACATCCGCCATATCCAGCAAATCCCCCATGCGCAGGGTTTTTTTCATATATTTATCAGCATAAACCGGCGCGATGCCCCGGCGGGTAGAGCCAAATTTGGCGTCGCCCAAACGGTCTTCTTCCAAATTGTCCAGCAGCCGGTGGTAGGGCATACAAATCGTTGCCCGGGAGCTGATTTTAAGATGCTCCGGCTGGATTTCCACCCCTTGCTGCCGCAAGCGGTCGATTTCCCCGCACAAATGCTCGATATCAATGACCATCCCCGCGCCCAGCACATTGACGGTATTCTCCCGCAACACCCCGGAGGGCAGCAGGTTGAGCACAAACTTGCCCCGATGATTCACCACGGTATGCCCGGCATTGTTCCCCCCCTGATAGCGGGCTACAATATCATACTCCTCGGACAGCAAATCCACCATCCGGCCTTTGCCTTCATCGCCCCAGTTGATTCCTACGGTAGCAGTTAACATATTCAACACTTCCATCCTTTAAATTCATCCAGAAAAAATAGACGATATATTATATTATATCCAGAAACATTAGTCAACAGAGGTATCGACAAAGTCGATACTCTCAGGATGTCGACAAAGTCGACGTCCTGAGAGGTTGCCAAGAAACAAGCCAGACTAGGCGCGAAACCTGCCTGCAAGGGAGCGTACAAAAGGTACGTGACCGACGCAGGGCAGGGGCCGCAACGACGTATGGCGCAGTTTATCGACAGTCTGCGTCAATTTTATTTTTTTGATACTGCAAACACCACCGGGTCAGCGGACAATCGGCGCATTTGGGCTTTTGGGCAGCGCAAAGTTTGCGGCCATGCCAGATCAGCCAATGATGCGCCTGTCCCCATTGCTCCCGGGGGATCAGTGCGCAAAGCTGCCGCTCGGTTTGCTCCGGGGTTTTGGCCTGCACCAATCCCAGCCGGTTGGAAACCCGAAACACATGGGTATCCACCGCCAGAGCGGGGATGCCAAAGCCCACGCTCAACACCACATTGGCAGTTTTGCCGCCTACCCCCGGCAGTTGCAGCAGGGCGTCCTTGTCCGCAGGCACCTGCCCGCCGTATTGCTCCGCCAAAATTTTGCTGGCCGCCACAATGTTTTTGGCTTTGGTCTTATACAGGCCGCAGCTGGCGATATATGGCTCAAGCTGCTCCGGCGTCAGGGTGGCCATGGCCGCCGCATCGCCGTAATCCGCAAACAGCTTGCCGGTCACCCGGTTGACCTGATTATCATTGCTTTGGGCAGAAAGCATCACCGCCACCAGCAACTGAAAAGGGGTCTCGCTATGTAATGCGGAACGGGTATCCGCATAGGTTTCCGCCAAAACCGCCAAAATATTTTGTTTTCGCTGCAATTCCCCGCCTTTTTCCATGTTTTACGCTCCTTATTCCGCAGGCTGAATATGCACATCCATTTGAGGAAAGGGGATTTCGATCCCGTTTTGGTCAAAGGCCAGCTTCACCTGTTCATTCAAGGCATAATATACCTGCCAATAATCCGCCGGGGTTGTCCAAACCCACAGCAAAAAATCCAGCGAGCTATCACTATGCCGAGACAACTGCACCGCAGGCGCAGGCTCTGCCAGCACCAGGGGATGTGCCGCCGCCAATTGCAGCAGCACCTGCCGCACCAGCGCCGAGTCGCTGCGATAGGCCACGCTGTAGGTGAGATCCACCCTTCTCTGTTCCTCCACGGAATAATTGACGATGGCCGCGTTGGTCAGGGTGCCGTTAGGCAAAGTGATCCGCTTATGATCCGGTGTTACCAGCACGGTATAACAAACCGTTATTTCCTTTACCGTACCGCTTTGAGAAACGGTTTCGATATAATCTCCCACCTGAAACGGCTTAAACAGCAAAATCATTAGTCCCCCGGCAAAATTGCTCAAGAACCCCTGCAAAGCCAAGCCAATCGCCACCCCGGCGGAGGCTAAAATAGTCACAAAAGAGGTCATCGGCACGCCCAAAATATAGGCTACCGTCAAAAACAGCAAAATATATAGAGCAATCCGAATAAAGCTGCCAATAAAAGATTGCAGGCTTTGCTCCAGCTTGGAAAAGCCCGCCCCCTTTTTCAACAGCAGCAACAGCCACTTGGTCAATTTTAGCCCTACAAACAGAGCCAAAGCCGCACCTACTAACCGCGTCCCTGCGGTAAGCCCCAATTGGGAAAAAAAGCTAACCAGATCTTCCATCTGCGTCCCTCCAAATTCTTGTCATTGCCGCAAGCAAGTTGCTTCTTCCTTATTATAACCCGATTTGCTGCCAAAGAAAAGCCCTGCTTTTGACGGCAGATCAGCACCGCCGCCTGACCACCAATACGCCTGCCAGCAACGGCAGCAGCAGGGACCAACCCAGCAAACGGCAGGAATAGCCCAGCGGTGAAATGGCTGCCGCCGGCAGCCAGGTGGCGGCGGCCGGCAGGCTGAGCCAGCCCATCGCCACCTTGATGGCCCCATAGGAAAGCAAACTGTGGAGAATACG
>CAYOVS010000218.1:0-3357 GCA_964407445.1 uncultured Peptococcaceae bacterium | reverse complement strand
ATCTTACTTACATCAAAAGTATACGAGACCTCAATTAGTTTGATCGGCAAATTATGCTGGGCGATTTTCTTAAGACAAATTTTATATGCTTCCTGTTCTGCTTTACCATTTTCTTCATGTTTTTGATGATCCACATCCGTAGCCAAGCGCAATACCTTTTTTAGAGGATTGGCAATTTCCTTTTCAGAAACCTCTTTGGGGCCTAAAACCACCTCGCCATATTCTACACCCCGTGCTGTTTCAACAATAACTTTATCATGCACCGCCACTTGTAATTCGTCAGGATCAAAATAATATATTTTACCGTTCTTTTTAAAGCGAACGCCAACAATACTAACCATATTTCCTCCGTATCGCCAAAAAACATTTTTCTAAACTAATATAGTATTATATACCATATTGGTGATAATATCAATATCCGCCCTGGCTGTTTTGCCATAAGCGCAAATAAACCACATCCGTCAGCAACTGCTGCCGAATCCGCTTGCGCAGATAATCAATGGCATTTTCTACCATGATAGCCGAATGCAGCGCTTTATCCCGCCCCATAGGCAAAACAATCCTGCCTGTGGCTGCTCCATGAAGCAATTTGAGCAGCGCGGTAAAAAAAGCTTCCTGTGCCACAGGGTCTTTCTCTCGATCCTTTGCCAGCAGCAAAACCTGGGTAACGGTCATTTCCGGCAGATCGCTGAGAAAACGCTCCGCCTCCGCCATCACCTGGGCTACCTCCGGCAAATCTGACGACTGGGATTCCAATTGGCCAAAGCTGTAGCATTGGCAGCGAGAAACAATGGTAGGCAACAGGGTATCCGCCGATTTGGAAGTTAGCACAAACACCGCGCCTGCCGGCGGTTCTTCCAGTAGCTTCAGCAGGCTATTGGCGGCAGGCTCCCCCATATCGTCAGCGTCACGGATCACAAAGATCTTTATCGCAGATTCTATCGAGGACAAAGCCGCCAGGCTATGCAAATGCCGCATTGCTTCGATTTTATGCCCAGTGCCTTCGGGCTCCACCAAATGAAAATCGCTGTGGGTGCCTGCCGCAAAACGCAGGCAGGAGGGGCAAACGCCGCAAGGCGCGCCGGATTCCGCCGCCGGGCACAGCAGAACAGCGCTAAACGCCATGGCTTGTTCTGGGGCGCCATCACCGCAAAACAGATACGCATGGCTCAGCTGGTTTGCCGCCAATTGGGCTTGTAAATAGGGACTTAACCGTGCTATTTCCATAATAACAGCTCCCCAATCTGGGTTTTGATCTGAGAAAATACCGTGGTGATATCACCAGTAGCATCAATTACGCTAATGCGTTGCGGATCTTCTATGGCCAGCTTCTGATATTGTTGATCTACGCGCACAAAAAACTGCAAATCTTCTTGCTCCAAACGATCCTTCTCCCCCCGTAGGCGGGTATGCATCCTTTGCGGCGGGAACTGCAAAAAAAAGGTGCGATCCGGCTCCAAGCCAGCGGTGGCAAAACGGTTCAAGGTTTGCAGCAGTGTCAAATCCAGACCTCTGCCGCCCCCCTGATAAGCAAGGGTAGAATCCTGATAGCGGTCACACAAGACGATTTTCCCCTGAGCCAAAGCCGGTTTGATCACGGTTTCCACATGTCTGGCCCGATCCGCCCCATACAACAAGGTTTCCGTCCGTTCGTCTATTTGACCCAGCTCGCTGTCTAAAAGCATTTTGCGAAAGGCGCGTCCAAAATCGCTGCCACCCGGCTCCCGGGTAGCAACTACCGCAAATCCCTTGGCCAAAAGCTCCTGCTCCGCCAAGTGGAGCATGGTGCTTTTGCCGCAACCGTCTATTCCTTCAAAGGTAATCAGCTTGCCTTTTGACATACGTTCCTCCACACTTTTATGCTATCCGTAAACTGCGCCATACAGCCCTATCGGTACGGCTTCAGGTATTTATATTTTCGCCGCCCGCAACCATTTACCTTTCCCCCATAGAAAAAAGGAGCCGCAGCAATTTGCCACAGCTCCCCTTTCGGGTTATTTTCTTATGCCTTATGGTGGGGTAATCCAGGATAATCCAAGGTGGCGAAATAATCCTCCAGGGTTTCCGCCCGGCGAATCAAACGGGCCGAGCCATCCTCCGCCAGCAAGATTTCCTGAGAACGCAACTTGCCGTTATAATTAAAACCCATCGAATATCCGTGCGCACCGGTATCATGCAAAACCAGTAAATCCCCGGGCTCAATCTGGGGCAAAGCCCGGTCAATGGCAAATTTATCGTTGTTCTCGCACAAAGAACCGGTCACGTCATAAAGATGGTCACAAGGCTGGTCTTCCTTGCCCACAACCGTTATATGATGATACGCGCCGTATAAGGCCGGACGCATCAAATCCGCCATGCAGGAATCCAAGCCGATATACTGCTTGTAGGTATCCTTATAATGAATCGCCCGGGAAACCAGATATCCATAAGGGCCGGTAATCATCCGGCCGCTTTCCATAGAGAGCCTTACCTGCTCCAAACCGGCAGGAAGCAAGATTTGCTCATAGGCTTGGCGAATTCGCTGTCCCAAAAGCTGCAAATCCACTCTTTCGTCCTCCGGACGATAAGGTATACCGATACCGCCGCCCAGATTGATAAATTCTACGCAAATCCCCATGCTATTTTTAATTTTCGCCGCCAGCTGAAACATCATCACTGCGGTTTCTACCAGATATTCCAGATTAAGCTCATTAGATACGATCATCGTATGCAGGCCAAAACGATTGATTCCCTTTTGGAGGCACAGCGAGATCGCTTCCAAAATTTGTGCTTCGGTCATCCCATATTTGGCCTGCTCCGGGTAGCCGATAATTTCATTGCCCCCCTGGCGCATCGGGCCGGGATTGTAGCGGGCGGAAATCAGACTGGGCAAGCCCGCTTCTTTTTCCACAAACGACAAATGGGATAAATCATCTAAATTAATGATGGCCTCCAGTTCCCTGGCCTTGCGATATTCTACTGCCGGCGTATCGTTGGAGGTAAAGCAAATATCTTCTCCGCGCAAGCCCACCGCTTCCGCCAAATACAGCTCCGCCAAAGAACTACAATCCGCACCCACGCCTTCCTCGGATAAAATTTTCATGATATAGGGATTGGGAAGGGCTTTTACCGCAAAATACTCTTTAAAAGCCGGCGCCCAGGAAAAAGCTGCCAAAAATTCCCGCACGTTGGCGCGAATTGCAGCTTCATCATATAAATGAAAGGGCGTCCCAAATTGTTCCGCCAAGGCACGCATTTTTTCCGGGGAAAGGGGTAAAGTCTTTCTGCTCATTGATTCTCCTCCAAGTAATTGATAATATATGAAATGGGAATAGCCAAGCCGCTGTTCTCATAATCGACTAAGGAAGCAAAAATGAC
>CAYOVS010000217.1:1741-3378 GCA_964407445.1 uncultured Peptococcaceae bacterium | reverse complement strand
CCTTTTGTATACATATTACTAGGCCGATTGCTATTTCTAGCCTGAGCCGTTGACATTTAGTACAGCAACACCAGCTCCAGCACCTGACTCATGGTCTCTACAGGATGGAACTCCATTTTTTCCCGGATATCCGGCGGCAGCTCCTCGATATCCTTGCTGTTTTCCGCAGGCAGGATCACCGTTTTGATCCCATCCCGATATGCGGCCAACAGCTTTTCCTTGAGGCCACCTACCGGCAGCACCCGACCCCGCAGGGTGATCTCGCCGGTCATGGCGATATCGTTGCGCAGCTTGCGCCCGGTAAGCTGCGAAGCCAGCGCGGCGGCCATGGTAATCCCGGCGGAGGGGCCATCCTTGGGGATAGCGCCTTCCGGCACATGGATATGGATATCGGTATGCTCGTCGATATCCTTGGCCAAGCCCAGCTTGTTGCCGATGGAACGGATATAGGTATAGCCAGCCTGCGCGCTTTCCTTCATCACATCGCCCAACTGCCCGGTAATCTGCATTTTCCCTTTGCCCGGCAAGGTCTGCACCTCGATTTTGAGGATCTCGCCGCCAATTTCCGTCCAGGCCAGCCCGGTTGCAACGCCCACCTCCGGCTGGTGCCGGGGCTTTTCGCCGCTAAAGCGAGCCACACCCAGATATTCGCTGAGCGTATCGGCCTTGATCACAAAAGGTCCCGGCTCACCGGCAACAATATTGCGTCCTGCCTTGCGGCAAATTTTGGCGATATGCCGCTCCAGCGAGCGCACTCCCGCCTCCCGGGTATACCCCCGTATAATCCCCCGCACGGCGCTTTCCCGAATCTGCACCTGCTTTCGATCCAAACCATGCTCCTTCAGCTGTTTGCCGATCAGATGGCGGGTGGCAATTTTGATTTTTTCTTCCTCGGTATAGCTGGAAATTTCGATAATTTCCATCCTGTCCTGCAAGGGTCTGGGGATATCGCTGCGCACATTGGCGGTGGTGAAAAACAGCACCTTGGAAAGGTCAAAGGGCAGCTCTACATAATGATCGGCAAAGGTGTTGTTTTGCTCCGGATCCAGCGCTTCCAGCAGCGCGGAGGAGGGATCGCCAGTATAATCCTTGACCAGCTTATCCACCTCATCCAGCAGAAACAGGGGATTGTTGCTGCCGGCGGCCTTGATGTTCTGGATGATCCGCCCCGGCATTGCCCCGATATAGGTGCGGCGATGGCCGCGAATCTCCGCCTCGTCCCGGACGCCGCCCAGGGACATGCGGACAAAGTTGCGGTTTAAGGCTCTGGCCACGCTGCGGGCCAGAGAGGTTTTGCCCACGCCGGGAGGGCCCACCAAGCAAAGGATCGGCCCCTTTAGGCTATGAGTGAGCTGGCAGGTGGCCAGATACTCCAAAATCCGTTCCTTGGGCTTTTCCAGACCATAATGATCCGCATCCAAAATCTTTTCCGCCTTGCGAATATCCAAATCCTCCGGGGTGGAAACATTCCAGGGCAGAGAAATCAAAGTTTCGATATAATTGGCCACTACCGAAGCTTCCGCCAGCATAGAGGGCATTTTTTCCAGCCGCTTCAGCTCGGTTTCCACTTTTTCCAGCACATAATCCGGCAAATTGGCGGCTTTCGCTTTTTCCCGATATTCCCGCACCTCGTCGGC
>CAYOVS010000217.1:0-1731 GCA_964407445.1 uncultured Peptococcaceae bacterium | reverse complement strand
CCCAGTTCCTTCTGGATGGCCTTGATTTGCTCCCGCAGATAGTATTCCTTCTGGTTCTTTTCTACCTGCTGCCGCACCTTGACGGAGATGATCCGTTCCACCTCCAAAATCTCCATTTCCCGATCGAGAATGGCGATGATCCGCTCGATCCGCTTGGGTACGGAAAGCTCCTCCAGCAGAGCCTGCTTGTCGTTTTGATTGATGCTGAGCTGGGAGATCACCATATCGGCCAGCTTGTCGGCCTCTTCCAGACCTTCGATGGTCAGCATGGCCTCGGGAGAAACCCGCTTGCTTTGCTCGGCATATTCTTCAAAATTGTGATGCAGCATCCGCACCAGCGCTTCCAGCTCCAAGGGCTGCACGCCAAACTCCTGGGCAAGCGGGGTGACCTCCGCCATGATATAGGGCTGCTCTTGCAGCACCCCGGTGAGCTTGGCCCGATATTTGCCCTCTACCAGCAAACGCACGGTGCCGCCAGGCAGCTTAAGCATCTGGCGAATCTGCGCCACCGTACCGGTTTCGTAGATTTCGCTCAGCTCCGGCTCGTCGGTAGCGGCGTCTTTTTGCATCGCCAAAAAAATCAGGCTGTTATCATCGGTAAGCGCTTCTTCGATCGCATTGATGGAACGATCCCGTCCCGCATCCAGATGCAGCAGCATATGGGGAAACACCAGCATCCCCCGAAGCGGCATCATCGGCATTACATGAGCTTCCGCAGCTTTCATATAGGGCTTGCGCCGCAAAGTGTCGCTGCCAACGCTGTCTTTATCCAACATCCGTCATACCTCGTTTATGATCAATTTATAGTTTGGGCAGGCCGACGCAATCACGGGCGGCAAAACCAGCCTGCAAAAGTACGGAGTGCCATTTTTAGGATATGCTCTACAGACAAGAGGTGTATCTTCCCCCAAATGCGCCTACAAAGCTTCAAGAATACTATACCATATATTTTTCGATTTGAACAGACCATCCCACATTGTCAATAATTACATTATAGCCGCTTTACGCCAAAAGGAGCCTGCCAAAAGAAAAAATACAAAAGCCGCCGTTACCGACACACAGCAACGGCGGCTTTCCTGATCAAACTATTTGCAACCGCGCCATAGACGCAGTTCACACCCAAACTGTCCGCAAACCCCCAAACCCTCCGACGCATTGCCAAACAGGCTAGGCGCTTTCGTTGCCGGCCTTTTGTCGCAGCAGCAGGGGCTGCTCTTTATGCTCCACCGCCCCTTTGGTCACCACGCATTTGTTCACGTCCTCCTCGGAGGGGCTTTCAAACATCACGTCCAGCAGCAGGCTTTCCATGATGGCCCGCAACCCTCTGGCGCCGGTTTTGCGCTCGATGGCCTCATGGGCAATGGCGGCAAGCGCCTCTTCCTTAAATTCCAGGGAGATGCCATCCAGCTCCAGCAGGCGGCAATACTGCTTGGTCAGGGCGTTTTTGGGCTCGGTCAGCACCCGGATCAGGGCGGCCTCGTCCAGCGCTTCCAAGGTGACGATGATGGGCAGACGACCCACAAACTCGGGGATGAGCCCAAACTTGAGCAGATCCTCCGGCAGCACCTTGGTCAGGATATTATCCTGCAAGATCTCTTTTTTGCTGGTGACCACCGAGCCAAAGCCCATCACGTTTTTGCCCAGACGGTTTTGGATGATGTTTTCGATGCCGCCAAAGGCGCCGCCGCAGATAAAGAGGATATTGGTGTTGTCGATCTGGATAAACTCCTG
>CAYOVS010000216.1:0-3382 GCA_964407445.1 uncultured Peptococcaceae bacterium | reverse complement strand
ACCTTGATTTTTGCAAATTGACTGGACAAATTGTCGTCAAATAATAACATCTATACGCCCCCTTATGGATATGTACAATTGTTAATAGGTTCCACATTAAAAAGCAATTCCCTGCTTTACAAAGCAACGAATAAATATTAATTCTTGGGAATTCAGAATTATCCCGTAAAATACGGCTGTAAAGGTGCAAACCTTTGTGTTTTGCTGTAACTGTCTGTTAGAAACCTCCAGCTTGCTTTGCCCGGTAGGTAGCATTGGGGTAATCAAAAATGCCCGGCTGCTAGCGATTGTAGCAAACCACTGCTTGTCCTGCCGATACGTCAATATAGCTGATTTTGTTCAGCGAGCCGTTTTCGCTGTGATTGGCGATCACAGCGCTGGCTACCAAATATTTGTCGGCAATATCCTTTTTGTCGCCGATGCGCACTTCTACGCCGTTTAGTGTATAAAGGCGGATTTGTTGCACGTCGGCCACGTTGATTTCGCCAATATCCGAGGTGTATGCCTGCAACTGCACCAGAATGTCCAAGGCGTCTGCAAGACCGTCGGTTTCCAAAAAGCAGCCGGGCGCGGCTATTTTGTCGATTTTCTGATCCAGCCCGGTGATCAGGGGCAGATGATAGCTGGCTAGCGTGGTATAGCGGCTGAGCACCCGACCTTCGGTGTCAACATCTATAAAAGCGTTGCCGGTGGAGATAAAAGCTACGGCCTGTCGTTCTGTGACAAGAATGGTCAGCTTGCCGCCAAAAGAACGGGAAATATCGGCGGTTTTGATTTTTGGTTCAATTTTTAGCCACTGTGCCACCGCATTGCGGTTGACGGCAAAAATATTGTCGCCGCTTTGTACGCCGGAAAGATGGATAATCCTTTGGCTGTCCACCTGAGCGTTGCCGGAGACGGTGATTTCCCGTACGGCAAAAAAGGGGGAAAGCGCAAAAAAGTACCCGGCAAACAGGCAAGCAACCGCAAAGACCACCGATAAAATCCAGCGATATCGGCCTGCCTTCCTGCGGGTTTTGCGATAGCGCCTGATATCGGTAATTTGCTGATTTCGATCTTGTTCACTGGAATATGCGGGTCTGGAGGACATATTGTTCCCTTTCGCTAAAATTGCAGCAAGCCGAAAGCGATGGTTGCTTTATCTACTTTATTAAGTATATCAAAATATGAAACAGATTGCTAGGAATTTTATGGGGAATAAACGGAAAAATATCCATTGGCAGTAAAAAAATATGATTGTGGACAGTGGAAGCATTTGACAAAATTGGCCAAAGACGTATATAATTAATTAGTTTGGCGAGTAGACAAAAGGAGAGCAGAAATGAGTATAGGCAAACCCCGGGGAACCAATGATTTTCTCCCGGATCAAACCGCAAAATGGCAGGCTGTGGAAGCGCTGCTGCATACCATGTGCCGGGAATACGGCTATGGGGAAATTCGCACGCCTCTTTTTGAGGATACCGAGCTATTCGCCCGGGGGGTTGGCGATTCTACGGATATCGTCCAAAAGGAAATGTACACCTTTGCCGATCATGCCGGCCGCTCGCTGACACTGCGCCCGGAAAATACCGCTGCCGTATGCCGTGCTTTTTTGGAAAACAAGCTCTACGCTGCGGGGCAGCCGGTGAAGCTGTATTATTTGGGACCCATGTTCCGCTACGAACGGCCCCAAGCCGGACGCTACCGCCAGTTCCATCAGTTTGGGTTGGAGTTTTTTGGCTGCAAGGAGCCGATGGCGGATGCGGAGGTCATCGTTTTTGCTTGGGATCTGTACCATCGTTTGGGGCTCAAAAACCTGAAGCTGCTGTTGAACAGCGTGGGTTGCCCCCAATGCCGTCCCCGCTACCGAGAGGCGCTGCAGGCCTATTTCCGGCCACATCTGGCAGAGCTTTGCGGTTTGTGTCAGGATCGTTTTACCCGCAATCCCCTGCGTATTTTAGACTGCAAAAACCCGGATTGTCAAGCGCTGGCGGCGGATGCGCCGGTGTTGCGGGATTATCTTTGCCCCGATTGTGCCGCCCATTATCAAGGTGTTAAGGAACTGCTGCAGCTTTGCGACGTGCCCTTTACCGAGGATGACCAGCTGGTGCGGGGTCTGGATTATTACACCAATACCGCTTTTGAAATTGTCGTGGAAGAGATCGGCGCTCAAAGCGCGGTTTGCGGCGGCGGCCGGTATGACGGTTTGGTGGGGCAGATTGGCGGCAGTCCCTGCGCCGCGGTGGGCTTTGCCTTGGGCATGGAGCGGATATTTACCGCCTTGGCCGCGCAAAATGAAGATATTGAACTGGAAGATGTTCCGGATCTGTGGGTGATCGGCGTAGGTGGACAGGCCGCCCGGCAGGCAGCCTTTGCCCTTACCGCCGAGCTGCGCCGCACCGGCTTGATTTGCGGCGTCGATTATCAGGATAAAAGCATCAAGGCCCATCTGAAAGCCGCCAACCGTTCCGGCGCGCCCATCACCGTGCTGATCGGGGATGGGGAAATTGCCCGTCAGGTGGCGGTGATCAAGGATATGGCAGATAGCACCCAAAAGGAAATTCCTTTGTCGCAGGTAAAAGAATATTTGCTAAAAGGCGGCAGATAAGCGGCTTATAGCAATAAATACAGTGTAGACAAGGATTATATTTTAAATAAAAAGGAGCAATCAGATCATGGTGGAAAAATTAATGAAAAGAACCGATTATTGCGGCGATCTGCGCATCGGTGACGATGGTCGGGAAGTCGTTCTGTGCGGCTGGGTGATGCGCACCCGGGATCACGGCGGCCTGATCTTTATTGATCTTCGGGATCGTCAGGGTTTGGTGCAGGTAGTGTTTGATCCCCAGGGCGACGCGGAATCTTTTGCCTTGGCGGAGCAGGTGCGCAGCGAATATGTGCTCAATGTCAAGGGTCGGGTGCGTCCCCGCCCCGAGGATACTGCCAATCCCAATTTATCCACCGGTCAGGTAGAGGTTGTCGGCTCCAAATTGCTGATTCTCAACCGTTCCAAAACGCCGCCCTTTTATATTGAAGACGACGTCAATGTGGACGAGCTGCTGCGTTTGCGCTATCGCTATCTGGATTTGCGCCGCCCGGTGATGCAGGAGGCTTTAAAGCTGCGGCATAAAACTACCATCGCCATGCGTCATTTTCTGGATAACGAGGGCTTTTACGAAATCGAAACGCCGATTTTGGCCAGAAGCTCCCCCGAAGGCGCTCGGGATTATCTGGTGCCCTCTCGGGTGCATCCCGGAGACTTTTTCGCTTTGCCACAAAGCCCCCAGTTGTTTAAGCAAATGCTGATGGTTTCCGGCATGGATCGCTATTTCCAAATCGCCCGTTGCTTCCGCGATGAGGATTTGCGGGCAGACCGGCAGCCGGAATTTACCCAGCTGGATAT
>CAYOVS010000215.1:0-3394 GCA_964407445.1 uncultured Peptococcaceae bacterium | reverse complement strand
GTTATATGTTATTTGTTTATCTCTTTGCTACGGTATTCATCCAATGTATAGGCGACTAGTAGGAAACGGTCTGGCGGAGCGGCCGAATATGTGTTATGATAAGTTAAATTAAATAGAAGAAAGAATCATGGAAATGGGATTGTCTTTCAATGGGAAGGGATTATGAATATGGAGAAAATGCTTTTGACATGCCCATGTAATTTTGGGGTGGAAGCGGTGGTAAAAAGGGAACTGGAGCAATTGGGGATGCCCATTGCCCAAACGGATGATGGGCGGGTGGATTTTTGGGGGGAGCCCGGGACGGTTGCTTTGGCCAATTTGTTTTTGCGCAGTGCGGAGCGGGTTTTGGTGAAGCTGGCGGCTTTTACCGCAACCAGTTTTGAGGAGCTGTATCAAGGGGTGCGGGCGATTGATTGGGCGGCTTATTTGCCCAAGGACGCTTGTTTTCCTGCGGCTAAGGCTGCTTCCCGCAAAAGCGTTTTATTTTCTGTGGCGGATATTCAGGCGATTACCAAAAAAGCGGCGGTGGACAAGCTATTTGAGCAATATCGGGTACGTACTTTGCCGGAAACCGGGGATTTGTATCCGATCAATATTTTTGTAAACAAAGATACGGTTAATATTTATCTGGACAGCAGCGGCGAGCCCTTGTTTAAGCGCGGCTACCGTCAGGAAACCAATATCGCGCCGATGAAGGAAACTCTGGCCTATGCGCTTACGGCGGTTTCCGGTTGGCGGTACGGGCAGTTGTTGATCGACCCTTTATGCGGCAGCGGTACGATTTTGATTGAGGCGGCTCGGGCGGCTTTGGGCATTGCGCCCGGAGAGCAACGGCATTTTCTTGCGGAAAAGTGGGGCTTTTTGCCGGAGGATTGCTGGCAAAGCGCAAGGCAGCAGGCGAGAGAAGGACATCGGCAAGATATGCCGGAGCTGCGTTTGCAAGGGTATGATCTGGATGGGCGTATTTTAAAAGCAGCCAGACGTAATGCGGCGGCTGCAGGCGTGGAGCAATATATTCATTTTCAGCAGCGAGACGTGGCGGAATTATCCAGCCCTGAGCGGGGCGGGCGCATTATCACCAATCCCCCTTACGGAGAGCGAATGGCGGAAAAAACGGCGGCGCGTCAGCTATATCAGCAAATGGGGCAGGTGTTTGGCCGTTTGCAGGATTTTGCTTATGGGATCATTACTGCCGATGAGGAGTTTGAACAGTGCTTTGGCAGAACCGCCGACAAAAGGCGGAAGCTGTATAACGGGATGATCAAATGTACCTATTATCAATATTTTCGTTGACAGGGCTGCTTTGATATTGCGCTGCATAAAAAAGGAGCTGCGGTAAAAACCGCAGCTCCTTTTGATATATAGGTGTGTGAAAAACGGAGGTTACATCATATCGTAGCCACCGCCGCCACCGGGCATGGCGGGCATAGCGGGTTCGGCTTTGGGGATATCGGCAACCAGGGTCTCGGTGGTGAGCAGCATGGCTGCGATGCTGGCTGCGTGCTGCAGCGCGGAGCGGGTAACCTTGGCCGGATCGACGATACCAGCTTCGATCATGTTCTCATAAACCTCGGTAGCGGCGTTGAAGCCGATGCCGTGGGCGGAAGCTTTGACCCGTTCTACTACAACGGCGCCTTCCAGGCCAGCGTTATAAGCAATTTGCTTGATGGGCTCTTCCAGAGCTTTTTTGATGATGTTGATACCGGTTTGGATATCGCCTTCGGCAGAGAGGGCTTCCACAGCGGGGATCACTTCCAGGAGGGCCAGACCGCCGCCGGCCACGATGCCTTCTTCCACAGCAGCGCGGGTTGCGGACAGTGCGTCTTCGAAGCGGAGTTTCTTTTCTTTGAGCTCAGTTTCGGTGGCAGCGCCTACTTTGATGACGGCTACGCCGCCAGCCAGCTTGGCCATTCTTTCCTGTAATTTTTCTTTATCGAATTCGGAGGTGCTATCTTCGAACTGATGTTTGATCTGGTTGACGCGAGCGGCGATTTCGTCGCTGTCGCCGTTACCATCGATGATGGTGGTGGTGTCTTTGGTGATTTTGATCTGACGGGCAACACCCAGCATATCCAAGGTGGCATTTTCCATCTTGAGGCCCAGTTCTTCGGTGATGACGGTACCGCCGGTGAGGATAGCGATATCTTGAAGCATAGCTTTGCGGCGATCGCCGAAACCGGGGGCTTTCACGGCGACGCAGGTGAAGGTGCCGCGCAGTTTGTTGAGGATCAAGGTAGCTTGGGCTTCGCCTTCGATATCTTCGGCGATGATCAACATTTGTTTGCCGCTCTGGACGACTTTTTCCAGCACAGGCAGGATGTCGTTAATGGCGGAAACCTTTTTATCGGTAATCAGGATATAGGGGGTATCCAAGACAGCTTCCATTTTATCGGTATCCGTAACCATATAGGGAGAGAGGTAACCGCGATCGAACTGCATCCCTTCCACAACTTCAGAGGTAGTTTCGAAGCCCTGGCTTTCTTCCACGGTGATCACGCCGTCGTTACCCACTTTGTCCATAGCGTCGGCGATGATTTCGCCGATGGCCACGTCATTGGCGGAAATGGCTGCAACTTGGGCGATTTCCTTTTTGCTGACAACCGGGTTGGAGTTCTTTTTCAGTTCGCTTACAGCGGCGGCGGTGCCCATTTCGATACCTCTTTTGAGGATCATCGGATTGGCGCCGGCGGCTACGTTTTTGAGACCTTCGCGAATGATGGCCTGAGCCAGCAGGGTGGCGGTGGTGGTGCCGTCGCCGGCTACGTCATTGGTTTTGGTGGCGACTTCTTTGACCAGCTGGGCACCCATGTTTTCCAGAGGATTTTCCAGCTCGATCTCTTTGGCGATGGTGACACCGTCATTGGTGATGAGGGGAGAGCCATATTTCTTTTCCAGAACCACGTTGCGGCCTTTGGGGCCTAAGGTTACTTTTACAGCATTGCTTAAAGCGTTTACGCCCCGTTCCAGAGCATAGCGAGCGTCCGCATCAAATACGATTTGTTTTGCCATTTTGCGTTTCCTCCTAATAGTTATTTATCCATGATCGCGAGAATATCTCTTTCGGCGTTTAAGATCATATACTCTGCGCCGTCGCGTTTGAGTTCGGTGCCGGAATATTTGGCAAAAAGCACGATATCGCCAACGTTAACTTCCATAGGGCTTCTTTTGCCATCATCCATCAGACGGCCGGGACCCACGGCGACGATTTCGCCTTCCTGGGGTTTTTCTTTGGCGGTATCCGGCAATACGATGCCGCTTTTGGTGACTTCTTCGGAAGCCAGAAGCTTGATGACGACGCGGTCTCCTAAAGGTTTGATATTCATTGATGCATCCTCCTTATGATCTGTAAAATCTATTTGCTAGCACTCATTTCAATTGAGTGCTAATATCTGAT
>CAYOVS010000214.1:0-3404 GCA_964407445.1 uncultured Peptococcaceae bacterium | reverse complement strand
AGTAAAAAGATAAATATTAGGGTGTTCTTTGGTATAATCTGCATTACCAAAAGCATCTAAAGAACCGAACATAGAGCCGTGTTTCATATTATGACCATAAATAATCGTATTACGGTCGGAAAAATCTGTTTGATTGCGATAATCCAAAAAAATACTGCCGGCCACATTTTTTTCGCCGTTTGCAGTAAGCGTCAAATATTTTTTGTTATCCTGAGCATGCAGCAGGGGATAGCTAATTTCCGTATCCGGGATATAAAGCCAGCCGATGCAATCGGCATTCATTTGGCGCAGTGCCGGAAAATCCACCGTTAGTCCCAAATCGGCAGCTGTTAGCATTTGCTGTTGCGAATCTTCATTTGCCGATGTTTCCTGAGCAAGCATTTGCCGGTTTAATTCGTCATAAATGGCCTTGGATTGTCGGTATTCCCCCAAAAGAAGAAACAATCTTCCGCCGCTGACCAGCAATAAGATGGATGTTAATACAATGAGCAGTTTAAGCAGGGGACTGATTTTATTCATTTACTTTTTCCTTTTTTGCTGTCGGAATGCGATTAGAAGCAGAATCAGCAGCAAGATTGCCGAACCGGCAAAGAGCAACCCCATGAACTGTAAAAGCTCGCCATCTCCGGTGGCGGGAACCTGCTTTGGCAGGATCTCTTGCATTGCGGATACAACGGTTCCGGAAAACAGCTGTGGTTTTGCAGAGAAAATCAGCCACCAAAGGCTGTTTTTTATTTGGATCATTTGCTTACTCCATAGGTTCTGCTGCTGTCTGAGAGGATAAAGCACTGTCCATCATCATCAGCATCTCTAAAGCACTGCGGAAGGAATCCTGACAATTTCCTTCCAGCCAGGTAATCATTCCCTGCCAGCTGGCATTTTGCCGAAAGAGAATGCGCAGCTTAAAGGTTGCCAAATTGCCTTGGTGAACCGTGTCTGCGCAAGCATCCGTTGCTTGCAGCAAATTGGCCTGTTGCCAATTATTTGTAGAAAAAAAACGCTTTTCGGTAGCAGAGCGGGGACAGTCTATTTCATTTAGCAGTTGATCAATATAAGAAAGCATTTGCATTGCATTCTGAAAAGAGCAAACATCGTTTTGACTGCAAATATGCAATCTACCGTAAAGCAACTGGTTCTGATAAGAGTCTACATAAATCATGATGGTTCTTTGGTCTTCGCTGGGAGTTTTACCAATGCTTGATAGCATATATACACATCCTTTTGCTTTAGATAGGATCAGTATACTAAATAGCGGATACACTACAGTTACAAACAGCAGGTGCTGATGAAAAAGCTTTGTTGTGTGTAATTAACTGTTGAGCCGTCGTTCCATTTGTCCTTGATTGGCTGCATATTTCAATGCGGTTTCCTTGGTCACTTTTCCCTGACGGAAAATCTCAAAAAGGAAGGTGTCCATACCCACCATACCAAAAGCAGCCGAAGATTGAATCACCGAATCTATCTGATGTGTTTTTTCTTCCCGAATCATGGTGCGAATGGCATTGTTGAGATGCATAATCTCAAAAATTGGCAATAATCTGCCCTCAATCGTGGGCGTCAATTGCTGTGAAACTACAGTTTGCAGTACCATTGCCAATTGGGTGCGAATTTGTTGTTGCTGATTTGCGGGAAACACGTCAATAATCCTGTCAATTGTATTTACTGCGCCAATGGTATGCAGGGTAGAGATGACCAGATGTCCGGTTTCCGCTGCAGTCATGGCAATGCGAATCGTTTCCAGATCGCGCATTTCTCCCAGCATAATAACATCCGGCGCTTGCCTCAAGCAGGCTCGCAGTGCGGTAACGTAACTAATGGTGTCTTCGCCGATTTCTCTTTGGCTGATCACACTTTTTTTATTTTTATGAAGATACTCTATGGGATCTTCGATGGTAATAATATGAGCATTGCGCGTCTCGTTGATCGCCTGGGTGATACAGGCCATCGTGGTGGATTTGCCGCCCCCGGCCGGGCCGGTTACCAGCACCAAGCCATGATTGTATTGGGCGATTTTGATTACCTCATCCGGAATAGAAAAATCCTGTGGGCGGGGAATTTCAAAGCCGATTACGCGGATAACCGCGGCTAAGGAACCCCTCTGCCGATAGGTACATACCCTAAACCGCGACAATCCCTGAACGGAAAGAGAAAAATCATCATCCCCTGTTTGCAGGTAGTTTTCCATGGGTCTTGCCGCCAGATCAAATAAATGGCTGATATAACAGCTTGCCGTTTCCGGCAGAATGGGTGATGTGCTTTCTGGCAGAATCACACCGTTGATCTTTAACGATAACGGCAGGCCGGGGATGATAAAAATATCAGACGCCTTTTTTTGCACCGCTGCTTTCAAACAGGTTAGAATTTCTTCCATGATATGCTCCTTGCAAGCAAATATAGTTTGCTGTTATTCTCCATCCCAAACAGGAATACGATCATCATTTTGCCAGGAAGAAATATCTTCCACCTGCCATTGCGTAATTTGATAAGTATCACTTGTGATTTGAACGCACACAGTAAGAACTTGCCCCGCATCCACCGGACAGCGATATGTTGCGCTTTGGCCATCGCTAGTTTCAGTAACCGAGATGGGGATCTCTTGATAGGTAAAAGATTGGAGCGTGCCGGTTTTATTTTGCTGTAGCAACCCTGCCAATACAACCGTAGCCTGACTGTCGGCCTGATAGTAATCGCTGACTGCTTGCGCCGCCTTGCGGCAAAGCGTTTGTTCTGATTGGGCGGTAGATAACGTTAGCAACACAAATACAGACAAAGACAAAACCGCAAACAGCAATAACAGGGAGACAACGCCAATGCCGCTAATGGAAAATTTATTGCGCATTTTCTTCCTCCAATGCCGTTACCCCAAGCTGAAAAAGTAGCTCTCCTGCTGGGGAGGTGATGGTAATATTGGCAGTACGCAGGCCACCGTTATTGGCGTCAGCAGAAAGCTCCAAGTAATAGGCAGCCGCCTCTGCTTCTGTAGGCTGGCCTTGCTCATCATAGCAATTGCTAAAGATACTGTCTTCGATGTGGCCACCCAAAAATCGATGCAGTTGCGGCAAATCACCGGAAACGGCCTTGAAGCACTCCGCGCAGTTTTCTGCTAGAAAAACCGCCTGTGTCAATTGATGATTCTCTTGGCTGATCCAATAGGCTTGGACAAAGATTTTTACGCATACTCCCGCCGCAAGGGAAAAAATGAGGATTGCGGCCAATACTTCCACCAAGAATAATCCGGGGCCGGAATTACGGGATAAGGTTCTCATAGCGTGGCCTCCCTGCCGCTGCGCAAATGAAGATATAGCTGCTGCCGTTGCTGCTGCTGGTCCTGATATTCCACGCACAGAAGTTGTTCCTCCATATAAGAAAAATGGAGCGCGGCAGCCTGCAACAGGGGAGTGCCA
>CAYOVS010000213.1:0-3436 GCA_964407445.1 uncultured Peptococcaceae bacterium | reverse complement strand
AGATCCAAGCATTCCCGCTATATGCGTAAAAGATCTGGATTTTTGCTATGAGAAGGGTAAATATGTATTTCAAAACATTAATTTCTCTTTGCATCAAGGAGAAATTATGCAAATATTGGGAGCAAACGGCTCCGGAAAATCTACGCTGATGAATTGTTTGGTAAATCAGGCCAAGCCTTGTCGCGGTCAAGTTTGGTTGGCGGGGAAAAAAACGGAAGAATTGGAGCGGAATCAAATGGCGCGTCTTTTGGCCTATGTGCCGCAGCTGCAAAACAGTCAATGCGCCTTTCGTTCCCTGGATTATGTGGTGATGGGGCGCACGCCCTATCTAAGCGCCCTGCGTTCTCCCTCTGCCGCCGATTACGCTTTGGCAGATGAAACCATGGAGCGGCTGAATTTAAGCCGTCTGCGAGAGAAAAGACTAGATCAGTTGAGTGGCGGCGAACGGCAGCAGGTGCAAATCGCCCGGGCTTTGGTACAGGAGGGAAAAATCATTCTTTTGGACGAGCCTGCCAATCATCTGGATTATGGAGTGCAGCACCGGATTTGGGAGTTGCTAGCTTTTTTGGCAGAGCAGGGAAGAACGGTGATTGCTACCACCCATATGCCGGATTCTCCGCTGCTTACCGGGGGAAAAGTAGGGGTATTTGCCGGGGGCGCGTTTCTTTTTGGCACGGCGGAAGAATTGATCGACGGCGAGATGTTGCAAAAAATCTATCAAGTCAAAGCCAAAACATTGTGGATTGAACCGATCGGGCGCAAAGCCTGTTTCTGTTTACCCGGGCAAAACCAGCTTCGGCCAGTTTCCGGCTTTCCTCAGGAAAAGACCGCCTCGGCGGATTTTCAATAAACCTATTTTGAAAAAGGAGAACAAAATGAGAAGTACAAAAATCAAATGGGCGCCGCTGCTTATGGCAGCCCTGCTACTCTGCGTCATGACGGCTTTCGCCGCCTGCGCCGCTCCGGCGGAAAATCCCGCTGGTGAAACAGAACCTGCCGGGGAAACCGGTGATGCCATCGGGGAAACCAGAACCTTTACAGATCTGACCGGTACGGAAATCGAGTTGCCCACAGAAATCAAATCGGTAATCCATCTGTGGCCTGCCAGCACCGCGATGCAGGTGTTCTTAGGCGAAAGCGATAGCATTGGCGGCACGCTGGGTGCCGTGCAAAAAGGTTGGGGTTGGCTGACTACCGCTTGCCCTCGTCTGCTGGAGGTGCAAGGTTTTGATGGTGACGCCAGTGCCGAAACTTTGTTGGCGCTGAATCCTGATGTGGTGATTACCTCTTCCAGCACTACCGCAGAATCCTTGCGGGCCGCCGGTGTACCTTGCGTTTGCATGCTGGGCGAGCAGGAATCCGTTCCTGCTTTGGAAGAATTCTGCGTAAAAATGGCTGAGCTTTTGGGCGGAAACGCGCCGGCAAAAGCGGACGCATATTGCAAATATTTGGATAGCATGGTGGAAACAGTGACGGCTGCAACCGCTCAGATTGCTCCCGAAGACCGGGTGTCTTTGTATTATAATTCTGCACAGCACGGCGATAGCCCCTTGCTTACTTGCGGCGCCAATTACATCACCCAAACCTGGATGGATATTTGCGCGGTAGACAATATCGCCAAAGATTTGATCGACGGTGGGGATGTGGAAATTGCCATGGAGGAAATCGTGTCCGCAGATCCGGACTATATTTTAGTAGGTGGTTCCAGTCAGGAAACAGCTTTGGCAACGATCCATAGTGACGATGCTTGGGCGCAGCTTTCCGCTGTGAAAAACGATCAGATCATCGCCAATCCCCAGGGGGTGATGAAATGGGAAAAATTTGGTCCCGAGCTGGCCATTCAAATCGTTTGGTTTACCAAGCAGGTTTATCCCCAGCTGCTGACCGATATTGATTTGGAAGAATATGTAAGAGATTTTTATAAAGATTGGTATCATTTTGAGATGACAGATGCGCAATACGCGGATATGTTGGCTGGAACCGCCGGCCCGGTGCAATAAGCGATGCGGCGGGAAGATGCGCCCCAGCCAAACCGGGAAGAACTGACGGCGTTGATTTGTCGATCTACACATTTTACTTCGGCGGTGGAGCCTGTTCCTTTGCGGAACTGTCTTGGTCGCGTTTTGGCAGAGGATGTTTTCTCCCTGACAGAATTGCCCAATCGGCCCGTTAGCCGCATGGATGGCATCACTTATCGGTTCCGGGATTACCTTGCGGCCGGTGGCGATTGCCACAACTGGCGGGAAGGTGTGGACTATGTTTTCAGTAATACAGGCGTTGCCATTCCAGCAGAATTTGATACGGTAACCTTAATTGAGGACACGGAATTTGCTGCAAACGGCGCCTTGCGAATTACCAGACCTCCTTTGCAGCAGGGGGAAAATGTTTCTCCTGCCGGAAGCAGAATTTGTATGGGGCAAAAGCTGACGGATCGGTATCGTGTGCTGACCGCTGGTGATTTGGGCGCTTTGGCCGCAGGCGGCGTGATGGAGCCGGTGGTGTTCAAAAAGCCACTGGTCGCTTTTATTCCCACCGGCGACGAGCTGATCCCGCCCGGTTCCCCGCCCCAACCAGGGAAGAATGTGGAAAGCAATAGCGTGACGATTGGTGCTTTAATCGAACAATGGGGTGGCAAACCGGAGCTTTTCCCTATCGTACCGGATCAGCCTGATTTGTTGATTGGGGCTTTGCAGCAAGCTTTGTCCTATTGCGATATTTTTGTTTTAAATGCCGGTTCCTCCAAGGGCCGCAAGGACTTTGCGGGAGACGTTTTAAACGCGGTTGGAGACGTTTTAGTTTACGAATCCGGTTGCGGACCCGGAAAACATGCCAGCTTTGCGCTATCAGATACCGGAAAACCTATTTTGGGCTTGGCTGGCCCCCCTGGTGGCGCGGAAATGACCGCGGGATGGTATTTGGCGCCATTGATTTGCCAATATCTGCATAAGCCCTTTATTCCGCCGGAAAAGGTGGAGGCAATTTTAACGGCAGAAGCCAAGGCTCATGTGCCTTTTCAGTTTTTTCTGCCTGTTACCGTTCGGCGGGAAGTGGATGGCATTTATTCTGCAAGTCCCCGGCCTTTGCTTGGTCGTCCTGTTGCACCAGACGCTGCCGCTCCCAATGGGGTATTGCCGATTCCCGGCGGTCGAATCTTTGCCAAAGGCGAGCGAGTTTGGGTAGAACTGGCTATGCCAAAAGAGTATTTGCCATAGTAAATGGTAGAGCGGATCCTTTTTTGCGGTAAACCCAGTACTTTATGAAAGAAAAACGCGGTAAGAGTAGCTTGGCTTAAAAGAAGCCTTGCTGCGCTTACCGCGTTTTACACTGAAAAAGGCCGTGAAAAATTGCCTTTATGACAAGTTTGGGTAATTGAGAATGGGGAATAAGTCGATAAAACCCTGTGGGGATGGAACTGGTAAATTGCCTAAATCTATGG
>CAYOVS010000212.1:2750-3472 GCA_964407445.1 uncultured Peptococcaceae bacterium | reverse complement strand
ATTCTTTTCATCCCTCAATGCTTCCGCCAAAGCCACAACATATTCACGGATATATTTTACGGAGGCGAAAAGAATCAGATGATCCAGATCATCAAAATAATTGTAAAGAGTAGCACTATTGTATCCGGCAACATCTGCAATTTTGCGGATAGATAATCCTTCGATTCCTTCCTTCCGCAGAATGTTTTCCGCAGCCTCGATAAAAACGATCATCACTCTGTTTTTTTGTAATTCTTTTTTATCCATAGCCAAGATGAGAGTCCTCCTTGAATGCACTTGACAATTGGCCGCCCATCTATTATAATCATGATTATAATATAACCGTGATTATAAGTCAAGCGTGGCATTACATTTTCGTGTTTTTTTGATATAATCGAAAGGTCGTACAAATCATTTTTTCCCAGGAAGGAACTGTTTATGGAACTGCAGCAACCCAAAATCTCCGGTGTTTGGCTGGTGTTTTTTGCCGCCCTTTGCTGGAGTATCAACACCCCCCTCGTCAAATTTATTCAACTGGATTCTATCTTTCTAGCAGGCTTACGCGCCTTGGTGGCCGGCGTATTTTTGGCACCCTTTATCCGCCCCAAACAATTGGAATGGAATCGCTGGCTGGTCATCTACAGTCTCTCTTATTGTCTGATCTCCCTCAACCTGATTATCTGCTTAAAAATGACCTCGGCCGCCATTGCCGTAGGAATGCAATATACCAGCGCCATCTGGCT
>CAYOVS010000212.1:0-2740 GCA_964407445.1 uncultured Peptococcaceae bacterium | reverse complement strand
TTGCTGCAAAAACAAAAATTTCGCCCCATTACCTACGTTTCCATTGGGATCATTATTGCAGGCGTGGTTCTTTTTATGATGGACGATAGCGCCCAAAGCAATACTCTGGGCAATTTACTTACCATCACCGAGGGAATTTTCTTTGGCATTCTCACCTATAGCGCCAAAAAAGTAGGCAACATGAATCCGATCAGCGTAACTGCGGTAGCCAATTTAGCCAGTGCGCTGCTTATCTTTTTATTTCTGCCGCCCAAATTTTCGGATTTGCTGACGATCCCCTTATCCACCTGGCCATTATTGCTGATTTTAGGTATCGTTCAGGTTGGCGGCGGGTACACCCTATTTAATATTGGCAGCCGTTATATTTCCCCCCAAAAAGCGTCGATCATTGCCTTGTGGGAAATTCTGCTGGGCCCGCTTTGGGTAGCCATCTTCCTCAAGGAATATCAATCTACCATCGTCCTGGTTGGCCTACTGATCATCTTTATCGGTATCGTCCTTTATACGCTGAGCGAAAAAAAGAAAGTGCCTACGCTAAAGGCCTGCTAATCGGGGACAGTCTCCCCAATCGCACCGTTGCCCTCCCGCACCATATATTCAGTATCATTGCGCAGGCAAATCACAATATCAGGTCGGTATTCTTCGATATATTGCAATATGCTCTGCTGCTGATAATACCGCAGATCCAGGGTGCGGGTTTGGTTAAATCCGGTATAAAGCAGCGTTTCCAGCGCATTGGTAAAGGAATCGCCAAATAGCAGCACATTGGGCAACTCTGGCCGTGCCGTGTCAATGATCGTTTCGCCGATATCGCCGCCCATATACAAGGAATAGTTAACGGTTTGCTGCGCATCGGCCGGCCAGTCAAACACCTGCGCCGTCACCTCCTGTCCGTCATCCCAACGGCGAAAAGGAATTGGCTCGTCCAAAGCATAGACCCAAGCCTGATCACGAACAGACGACAAACCGTATAATTTGCGACTGCGGGAGCCGGAAAAAGGATTTTCCAACTGCCAAAAATGAATATCCTCCGGGGATATGCCTGCAAAAGCATATCCCTTTTCGTTTAGTTTCAAACAAATTTCCTGATAGGTGCAATAGGCACCCAGCAGCGTATAATGATGATCGCCTTTGAAATAGCAATCGGCCAGATCCTGCCGCTGCAAAAAAACCGGACGCATATCCAGATAGGCGATCTGCCGCTGGGCCAACGCATCAAAAAAGCAGGCTTCCGCCTCTTCCAGCCACATGGCGTCATTATACATATAGGTGGGATAAAAATCGCGGAACATGGAATACTGATCCGGCGCGCCCACATACAGAAAGCTGCCGCCCAAATTTTGAATATGCGCAGCCAAGGCCTGCAAATCATCCCCTGATAAAGCCGCTTTTTCTCGAAAATCCCAATCCTTGTAGGTGGTTTTGATCCGGGGCAACAACACTTGCTGGGTAATCACCACCTGGTTGACTGCGGGACGCGCCAGAACCATATCCAATCGGGTTTTTAGCATCAGCCAGCGATCCCGCTGCCAAAGATGATCGGCCAGCCAGGTTTCCCAGGCAGCAAAGTACTCCCCGCTATAAAATGATGCTTTACTAAAGGCCGGTACTGCCGCCAGGGAGCGGTTTTCCGCCGCAGAAAAATCCGTATCCCCTGCCGTATACAGGCTGAGACAAGCCATCAAAAGCAGCAAACCCACCACCGCGGCAATCCATATTTTTTGTGCCAATTGTTTCATACGCATCCTCAACAATATCCTCAAAATCGAAAATAAATAAACGGATTAAACGATGTATTGACCAAGGTGAGCAAGGATAACAGCAGCAACACAAACCCACCTGCATAACGCAAAGCCGCAAACCAAGTTTTCCCGGCAAAAGTTCGGCATAGCCAGGGAACCACAGGCAGACACAAGAGCAAACCCAGCAGCCACTCCACGGCAAATTGCCGCAGACAGTATACTGGATAATTACCAGGGGTGGGGGGCGCTATGTTACCGCCGACCATTGCCCCCAGATAGGTAACGATTTGCTCGGCGCTGCCGCAATTAAAAATCACCCAGCCTATCAAAATCAGCAACAGGCTATAACAATGCGCCAGAACCGATGGCATTTTGTCCAGCCATTTGCCCAGGAAAAGCTTTTCTCCAACAAGGATCACGCCAAAATAACAGCCCCAAAGCAAAAAATTCCAGGCAGCGCCATGCCATAGCCCCGTCAGCGCCCACACGATCCCAATATTCAGCAATTGTCGGGGTAAACCACGCCGGTTACCGCCCAAAGGGATATACACGTAATCCCGAAACCAACTCCCCAAGGAAATGTGCCACCGTCGCCAAAACTCGCTGATGGAACGGCTGCTATATGGATAATTGAAATTCTCCGGAAAATGAAAACCAAACACCCGTCCCAAGCCGATTGCCATGTCGGAATATCCGGAAAAATCATAATAGATCTGCAAGCTAAAACCAACCGCCCCCAACCAGGCTACCCCGGCAGGCATCGTCTGATAATTCATGGCGAATATTTCTTCCGCAATCTGGGCAAAACTATTAGCCAGCAACAACTTTTTGGCCAAACCGCAAATAAACCGCAGCAACCCTTGCGCCACCAGGGAAACACTCTCCTGCCGCTGCATCAATTCACGTTCCACATCGGTATAACGCACAATGGGCCCAGCTACCAATTGAGGAAACAGGGAAATATACAAAGCAATAGTAATCGGATTCTTTTGCGCCTT
>CAYOVS010000211.1:0-3490 GCA_964407445.1 uncultured Peptococcaceae bacterium | reverse complement strand
GTCTTTTTTTTCTATTAATGGTAAAATATTGCAAAAGGGAGCGCGTAAGAATATATGAAAAAATGGATGTCTGCAATACTGTTTTCTGTTTTGCTGTTGGCACTGTTTTGTCAGACCGGCTTAGCTGTGAGCTGGGCAAACGGTGTTACGGCGGAAATGAATACGGCTGCGTATTGGTATAACAAGTGCGATACGCCAAATAAGGTGCTTTTATCTTTGGCGGAGATTCGCCAGCTTAATGAAAAAATCGTGGAAAATTCCCCTTTGGATTTTGTGGTGGATTTGACTGCCGCGCCACTGACCTATGACGGCAAGCAGTTGATCCAGGAGCTGAAGGATTTTGAAATTACCGCTACCTATTATATTGATGGCCAAGCGGTTGAGGATCGCTTCTATGAAGCGGCCAGAGCCAATATCGACAATAGCCAATACTATGGTGTGCAAAATATCCGCTACGCTTTTGTGGTAAAAAATACCCATCTCAAATGGTTCCCCTGTGAGGAATACCTTTCTGATGCGGCGGAGGATCTGGAATTTGACCAAACCCAGTTTACCACGGTGTATGTGGGCGAGCCCTTGGTGGTCAAAACCGCAAGCAAGGACGGTAAATGGTATTATGTGGACGCCACCAATTATTCCGGCTTTGTGGCTGCCGCAGATGTGGCGCTTTGCACCAGTCGGGAGCAGTGGCTGGCGTATCTCACCGCCCGCCGGGGAGACGACGTGCTTGTGGTTACCGGTAGCAGCATCCAGCTGGAACAGACGATGTATACTACTGCTTTGTCCGGCCTGGAGCTATATATGGGCACTGTTTTGCCGTTGACCCCGGCGGCGGGGATTGCCGCCTCTATCGATCACAGGACGCCTTACGGCAATTATGTGGTGGATGTGCCCATTCGGCTAAGCGACGGCTCCTGCCAAATCAAACCGGCGCTGATTCCCGTATCCAGAGATGTGCATCTGGGGTATGTTCCCTATACCACGGCCAATTATCTGACCCAGCTCTTTAAAGAGCTAGGCAACCGCTATGGCTGGGGTGGGATGCTGGGCGCTTTGGATTGCTCCCAGTATGTGGATACGGTCGGCCGCTGCTTTGGCTTTGTTCTGGCCAGAAATGGCAATTGGCAGGAGGCTATGCCGGTGACGCGGATCGACCTGAGCGGCTATGAAAGCGGGGAAAAGGCCAAAGTGATTGCCTCCCTGCCCAGCGGCGCGCTTTTGCGGTTCCCCGGCCATATCATGTTCTATCTGGGCAGCGAAAACGGCAAGCAATATGTGATCAGCGCTTTAGGCAATTTTATTCCGGAGGGAGAAACGGCCATCCGGCGGGTACGCACTGTGACGGTAAACAGCCTGGATGTTCTGCGGGCCAACGGCAAGACTTGGCTGGAGAACATGACGGCGGCAATCCTTTTGCAGCGTCCCACCTTTACCGATATTGCCGGGCTGCCCCAGCAGGAGGCCATTGAAGCTTTGGCGTTGCGGGGAATCGTCATCGGTTGCGGGGGATATTTCTATCCCGCGCAGCCCCTGACCCGCCAGGAGTTGGCTGTGCTCGTTACCCGGATGCTGATGCTGACCCAGGATGCAAAAGCCGCCCAGACCGCCTTTGCCGACGTGAACGGTTACGGCGCAGGCTATATCGGCGCGATGCTAAACGCCGGGATTTTGATGGGTGTGCGCCAGGACCGCTTTGCGCCAAACGGCACGCTTACCGTGGAGCAGGGCAATTTGGTGCTGCAGCGCATCTGGAAAAAGCTGGACAAAGAGGGAGAGGCGCCCCAATGCGCGCCAAGCAGCAGCCCTATCACCCGGGCGCAATTTGCCGGGATGCTGTCTAAAATATAAATAAGTTTTCAAAAGCCTGCTGATTGGGGGCATAAAAGAATTTTTTCTTGACGCAAGCAACTATCCCTGGCTTTTTGGCAAAATCATTTGGTTTTATTGGGATGCCGATATTTTGGGGATTTCCCATAAAATCCATGAAATCGCCAAGAGAAAAACGATGCTTGACAGTTTTGTCATATAATGACGAGCAAGGTGCTGAAAAGGTGGTGATTTTGCTGAAAAGAGAAATTTTGATCGCAGGTGGTATCGATTATGATGCCGGTATACAGCGTTTTATGAATAAAAAGCACTTGTTTGAGCGTGTACTTTCCAGCTTTTTGGGCGATACAACGGTTACACAAGGAAAGCGCTGTCTGGAGGCAAAGGATTATAACGGTCTTTTTGAAAGTATGCATGAGCTGAAAGGTGTTAGCGGCAATCTGAGCATCACAGAGCTGTTCGCGCTTACGTCTTCTTTGGTAGAGGATTTGCGCGCAGGACGATACGATTTTTTAGAAAGCCGTTTTATACAAATTGAAACAGTCTGCAAAAATGCAAAAGACGCTATTGTTGCAGCTGGGGGGAAGGTTGTATGACCGAAAGAAAAACATTGCTTATCGTCGATGACGCAGAGGCAAACAGAATTACGCTGCAAGCGATTTTTGAGGACGATTATGACCTTTTGCAAGCGGATAACGGGTTGACGGCCTTGGCGCTTCTCCGTGAGGCTTCTGCTGCTGTTGCGCTGGTTATTACGGATATTCGTATGCCCAAAATGGATGGCTTTGCACTGCTTTCCGCTATCCATGAAGATCCGGCGCTAAGCGAGATTCCGGTTATTGTGGTTACTTCCATAGGCGAAGTAGATAAGGAAGTAAAAGCGTTGGATCTGGGCGCTACGGATTTTATTTTAAAGCCTTTTGACCCCCGTGTCATTCAGCAGCGTGTCAAAAATGTGATCCAGAAAAAAGAGCTGGATGAGGTTCGGCTGCAATATAAGCTGCTTTACGAGCAGGCTAATACCCTGCGTCGTCTGCATGAAAGTGAAGCTGCTGCCATGCGGGCCAACAAACAGATCCAATATCTGGCTTTTCATGACGAATTGACCGGCTTGTATAATAAAACGGCGTTTTATGCCAAAACCCGCCAAATGCTGGATACTGTGCCGGAGGAAAAATATATATTGCTGCGGCTGAATATTGAGCGTTTTAGGCTGATCAACGATCTTTATGGCCGGGCGGTAGGCGATGACCTTTTAAAGCATGTGGCCCAAAAGCTGGCTGCGGCAAGACAAGATCAAGGCACCTATGGCCGCTTGGACGGGGATCACTTTGCCGTATGCTGTCCCAGCCGGATTTTAGCGCTTGAGACCTTGCCGTCCCATCTGGAAGCCCGCTATACTGCGCAGGATGTTATGATCGACTTGGTGTTTAACGTGGGGATCGTGCCGGTTGACGATCCCCTGCTTTCCGTAGAACAGCTATGTGACCGCGCCAATCTGGCGATCCAGTCTATCAAAGGCAACTATCTCAAGCGCTATGCTTTTTACGACGACAGCATGCGTGCCAGTTTGCTGGAAGAACAGGAAATTGTTGGCGAAATTTCCGTCGCGCTTGCGGCAGGTCAGTTTGAGGTGTATTTGCAGCCCCAGTATAACCATGCC
>CAYOVS010000210.1:0-3512 GCA_964407445.1 uncultured Peptococcaceae bacterium | reverse complement strand
ATTGCCCAAACGGGGCACCAACAGCTCCCGGCGGCTCAAAGCATCCCGAATCGCCGCAGTCAATTCCTGTTTGACCGTTTCGCCATCCCCCAGTTTGATCTCCAGCTTGGCCGGATGGACGTTAACGTCCACACGATCCGGATCCAGTTCCAAAAACACAAACACCATCGGGTAGCGCCGCGCCGGGATCAACGTATCATACGCCTCATCCACCGCTTTGGCAAGTTCTTTGCTTCTAACAAAACGGCCGTTGACAAAAAAATTATATTCCTGCCGGTTCACTCTGGTCAAACCAGGCAAGGAAACCAAACCATAGAGCATATTGGCGCCCAAATGCTCCAGGCGGATCAACTGATCAGCTGTTTCCCGGCCATAGGCAGCAATTACCGCTCCATCCAGATTGCCCGAACCGGCGGTAGCAAAAACTGTTTTACTACCATGCTTTAGAGAAAAGGAAATATCCGGCCGACTTACTGCCAACCGCACCAGCAGCTCACTAATGGCGGCAAACTCAGTACGAGGGCTTTTGAGAAATTTGCGCCGCGCCGGGGCATTATAAAATAGCCGGTCTACCAAAATCACCGTACCGTTTTTGGCAGCAGCTTCCGCCGGGATACCGGCTTTGCCGTCCATCACCGACATGGTATAGCCTGTTTCCGCACCAGCCTGTTTGGAGGTAATGGTAAAATAGCTCACCGACGCAATGGAGGGCATAGCCTCCCCGCGAAAGCCCAGGCTGGTCAAGGTTGATAAATCTTCCGCGCGGCGCAGTTTACTGGTAGCATGGCGCAATACCGCCAAACGCATATCCGCTGGACTCATGCCGCTCCCGTTATCGGCCACCTGCAACTTTTGACAATCCGCGTCAAATACCCGCACATCAATCCGGGTTGCTTGTGCGTCAATAGCGTTTTCCACCAGCTCTTTCACCACAGAGGCCGGACGTTCTACCACTTCTCCAGCGGCAATTTGATTGGCGGTATGGGCGTCTAAGATATGGATACGGCTTTCTGTCTCAGTCATTGGCATATTCCTGCTTCCATTGCGCCAACAGGGTCAAAGCTGCAAGTGGCGTCAATTGTTCCACGTCTATTTTCCGTAGTTTTTCGATGATTTCCGGTGTTTCCTGCTGCTGCTCTCCTAACAAAAAATCAGCAAAGGTGAGCTGTTCGCCTTTTTTCAGCTTATTTTCCACATGTTTTTCGGCTTCCAAGCTGGACAGGATCTCCTTGGCCCGCTTGATTACCCCAGTAGGCAAACCGGCCAGCTTGGCCACTTGAATCCCATAGCTGCGATCGGTGCCGCCAGCAACAATTTTACGCAGAAAAATAATTTTACCATTGCGTTCGTTGACCGCCACGGAATAATTACGGATATTGGGAAAGGTTTCCGTCAAGGCCGTCAACTCATGATAATGGGTGGCAAACAACGTTTTGGCCCGGCAAGCATCGTTGCAAAGATACTCCGCCACCGCCCAGGCGATGCTCATGCCGTCAAAGGTGGAGGTGCCCCGGCCAATTTCATCCAATACGATCAAGCTGTTTGCAGTAGCGTTGCGCAAAATATTTGAGGTTTCCGTCATTTCCACCATAAAGGTGCTGTGCCCGGCCGAAAGATCATCCGCCGCGCCTACTCTGGTAAAAATCCGATCCACATAACCAATCGTGGCCTGCTCCGCCGGTACAAAGCTGCCGATTCTGGCCATCAAGGCAATCAGCGCCACCTGCCGCATATAGGTACTTTTCCCTGCCATATTGGGGCCGGTAATCAGCATCATTTGCTGATTCTCATCTAAATCGGTATCATTGGGGATATAGTTTTCCCTGCCCAGAATTTTTTCAATGACCGGATGACGCCCCTGGCGAATTTGCAAAAGGTTGCCATCGTCAATAGTGGGTTTGCAATATTGATTGGCAATGGCTACCGCCGCCAAAGATTGCAGCGCATCCAGATGGGCAAGCACATCCGCTACCCGGCGAATTCTGGTTCCGGCTGCCGCCAACTTGTCTCGCACCTGACAAAAGAGCTGATATTCCTGGGCGGAAAGCTTCTCTGCCGCGCTGATGATCTTATTTTCCATCTCCTTCAGCTCTTCGGTGATATACCGTTCCCCGTTGACCAGAGTTTGCTTGCGAATATAATCCGCAGGCGCTTCCGCCTGCCTGGCTTTGCTGATTTCGATATAATAGCCAAATACCTTGTTATAGCCAACCTTTAAATTGCGGATGCCGGTACGCTCCCGCTCTGCCGCTTCAAAATCCAGCAGCCAGCTCTTGCCGCCGCCGGTGATTTTGCGCAGTTGATCCACTTCTGCATCATAGCCCTCTTTGATCACGCCGCTGTCCTTGGCGGAAAGCGGCGGTTCGTCGGCAATCGCTTCTTCAATCAGCTGGCAAATATCATCCAACAGATCAAGACTGTCGAACAAAATCGCATAGATTTGACTATCCAAATGGCTGAGCAGCGCAAAAATCCCCGGCAAAAGATACAGCGAATTGCGCAAGGCGATCAGATCCCGAGGAGTGGCACTGCCGTAACAAATGCGGCCGATAATTCTTTGCAGATCATAAATATCTTTCAGTTTACGCCGCAAATCGTCCAAAATTACCGGGGTATCCACTAGTTCAGCCACCCCGTCCAAACGCCGCTGAATCAAAGCCGCACTGAGCAAAGGATTTTCCAGCCAATCCTTAAGCAGCCGCGCGCCCATGGGGGTCAGCGTATCATCCAGCACCCATAGCAGAGAGCCGCGCCTTTGGCCGCTGCGCATGGTGGAGGTCAATTCCAAATTGCGGCGGGCGGCCTGATCCAAAAGCATAAACTGACCGGTGCCGTACACCACAAGATTATCAATGTACTGCAAGGATTTCTTTTGAGTTTGCTGTAAAAAATCCAAAATCAAAGCAGCCGCCTTGGCAGCAAGAGGTTGATCGGTCAAACCCAGACTATCCAAAGAAGCAACCTGAAAATGAATTTGCAATAATTCCGCCGCGTTATTCTTGATAAAGCTTTCGTTGTAAGCATGACTTAATACGCCTACTCCGTTGCCCAGAAGGCGTAAATGAAAAATCTCTTCGTCATACAAATCTTTGGGCAAAATCAATTCTGCCGGGCCGACCCGGGTCAGCTCATCGGCTAGTTTGTCCCAAATATACTCCCCTTTCAACTGGGTGACCAAAAACTCCCCGGTGGAAATATCGGTATACGCCAAGCCAAAGCTGGGGTTGCTTTTTCCGCTGTCACGCCAGCAAGCCGCCAGATAATTATGCTTCTTTTCCTCCAGCATGGTGTCCTCTACCACGGTGCCGGGGGTCACAACCCGAATCACATCCCGCTGCACGATTCCCTTGGCCTGCTTTGGATCTTCCATCTGCTCGCAAATCGCCACTTTGTAGCCTTTTTCGATCAAGCGGGATAAATAATTCTCTACCGCATGATACGGTACGCCGCACATGGGAATCTTTGTACCATTACCCCCATCTCTGGCCGTTAGTACAATATTCAGCTCTTTG
>CAYOVS010000209.1:0-3525 GCA_964407445.1 uncultured Peptococcaceae bacterium | reverse complement strand
GCTCCATATATTCGATTATGTCAATCGGTTTAACCCTGATTTACGGTGTGACCAAAATATTTAACTACGCGCAGGGTTCTTTGTTTACTTTGGGTGGCTATACCGCTTATGTATTGTTCCAAAACACCAATTTAAGTTATCCTTTGGTGGTACTTTGCACCTTTGTATGCATGATCTTTTTCGGCTTTTTATTTGAAAAGATTTTCATCAAGCCGGTGCGACGCTTGCCCAATTGGGATTTTGTGGTAATTATCGTTACCTTGGGCTGCGCCTTGCTGTTGGATAACCTGTATCTGGTTATTTTCAATCCGTTATCCAAAACCATTCCTTTGGCTTGGGAAGGTAGCTTTGTTATTGGTGACTTTGCAATTGCCCGACATGATGTAATTGTTTTACTGCTAGGCATTATTGTGGTGTTCGGTTTGGACCTGTTTTTAAAGAAGACCCGCATCGGCTTGGCCATGCGTGCAGTCAGTCAGGATACTACCGGCGCAAAAATCGTTGGCTTAAAGCTGGATAATATTTTTACCTATAGCTTTTCTCTGGCCGCAGCATTAGCCGGTTTGGCCGCTTTTTTGCTGACGCCGGATATTTTGCTTTATCCCGAGGCAGGTTGGACGGTGCTGATGAAAGCCATGGTGGTGATTGTCCTTGGCGGCTTAGGCAGCATCAAGGGCACGCTGTATTCGGCAATGATTTTGGGTCTGGTAGAGATCTTTGTCACCTATTATCTGGGGGCCATCTATGCCTTGCCGATCTTTCTCTTTATCCTGATTGTGGTATTAGTATTTAAACCGAAAGGACTGGCTGGCACATGGGCATAAACATAAAAACCGGCGCGGGCTGCTTTCAAAAAAAGCTAATTTTGCCTTTGGCCGTCTTGGCGGTATTAATTATCGCCCCCTTGTTTTTTAAAGGAAACGATTATGTTTTAAATATTATGATTGTCTGCGTCATTTGGGCGACTATTGCAGAATCATGGAATTTGATTATTGGTTACGCCAATGTTTTTTCCTTTGCGCAGGTGGCCTTTTGGGTGATTGGCGCTTATACCACCGGGATTCTTACCAAATACTATGGCTGGAATCCCTGGTTCGGTATTTTGGCGGGCGGCTTGATGGCCACCAGTCTGGGGATTTTAATCGCTTTGCCTTGTTTACGGCTGAAGGGGATTTATGTTGGCTTGGTAACTTTTGCCATTCAGTTGGTTTTGCCAACCTTTATTTTGATGGGCAGCCGGCTGAATCTGCCCAATGGCGCTACTACCGGCGGTTCTTTCGGTTTGCCGATGATTCCTCCGGTATCCATTTTCGGCTATACCTTTAGCCAATACGAGCTGATTCCTTGGTATTATGTAGCTTTGGCTTTCTTTACGGTATTTATGATCCTAATCTATTGGGTGATCAAATCCAAAATCGGCATGGCCTTTGTGGCATTGCGGGATTCTGCCGCTTTTGCCAAATCTCTGGGTGTGAACGAATATAAGTATAAAGTAATTGTATTTGCGATTTCCGCATTTATCGCCGGAACAGTAGGCGCCTATTATGTGCATTATCTGACGATTATTTCTACCGCTTCGCTTAACCTGGAGGCGTTCCTTCTGGCTCTGGTGATGGTGATTATGGGCGGCATGGGGCGGTATCCCGGTGGTGCTTTGGGCGCTTTTGTAATTACCATCATCAACGAACTGTTGCGACCCACCCTAACCTACCGCCTGATTATCATGGGCTTGATCGTGATTATTACCATGACCTATATGCCTACCGGTTTGATGGGAATTGTGGATCTGATCAAAAAATACGGTGCGCGTTACGGCAAAAAGCTGTTCGAAACGAAACAAAAGGCTGTTGTGGAAAGCAACAGCAAAGAATAACTACCGAATGGTTCAATCATACAGAAAAGTGGCAGGTGCGCTGTAAAGCGGGCTGCCACTTTCTTGGAAAAGGAGCGCATTGCCTATGAGTGAACAAATAGAGAAGCTGCTGCAAACGGTAAATGGTCTATTGCCGGAGTTGATTGGTGTTGTGCAGGATGTGGTCAGAATCAACAGCATCAATCCTGATCATGCCGAAGGCCAGCTGCCGGAAGCGGCGGATGGCGAAACCAAAGTGAATCGCCGCTTACAGCCATACATGGAACAGGCTGGGATGTCTACCGATTTCTTTGCGGCCAAGGATGGCCGTCATAATTTGGTGGGGCATTTGGCCGGTGCAGGCGGCGGACGCTCCCTGCTGTTTAATGGCCATATTGATGTGGTTGGCGTTGGCAATCCGGATGATTGGAAGGTGGCGCAGCCATTTAGCGGCGATATCGTAGAGCAGCGGATTTATGGCAGAGGCTCCACGGATATGAAGGCAGGGATCGTTTGCGCTATTGCCGCAGTGAAGGCGATCCAGCAAGCGGGAATCCGCTTGAAAGGTGATGTTTATATCGAGAGCGTTTGCGGCGAGGAGCAAATGGACACGGCTGCCGGTACAGGCGCTTGTATCGACCGGGGCTACCGGGCGGACGCAGGCATCGTGGTAGAGCCCTCCGCGCCGCCGTATCCTTTGGCAGTATTGCCCGCTTCTCCCGGTGCGCTCACCTTCGAGCTGTGGTTTAAGGGCAAGGCCGCCCATACCTGTATGCGGGATGAGATTTGCCGGGCAGGCGGACGTGCCAATGCTTTCGGCGTATCGGCAATGGATAAGGCCATCTATATTTATCAAGGGCTGCAACGGCTGGAAACGGAGTGGGGCTTTAGCAAAAAGCATCCTGTTTATACCCGCCCCGGCCATTTCACCCTGCATCCCGGCTCCATCTATGCCGGTCCTTCGCCTTTTGCCATCACGGAAGAAGCTTCGTTGACCTATACCGCCTGGTTTGCACCACAGGAAAGCCCGGAGCAGATCAAGGCGGAGCTGGTGGATTATGTATTAAAGCTTTGCGCTACCGATAGCTGGCTCAAGGAGCATCCGCCGGAATTTAAATGGCTGATTTGTTGGCCGCCTTATGACGTGCCGCTGGACGCACCGATCTGCCAAACGTTGCTGGACAGTTACGCGCAAGCCATGGATGCACCTGCGCCCATATATGGGTTTGCCGCTGTGGCGGACGCGACTTTTCTCAATGCCGCAGGGATTCCAACCGTAATCTGCGGCCCCGGAGATTTAACGATTGCCCATGGCCCTGATGAATTTGTGGCGATCGATGAGTTGCTGGGCGCAGCAAAGATTTATGCAATGACCATGCTCAATTGGTGTGGCGTAGTTTAGAGAGCAATCGATAAAATTACATAGATAGGGAGGAGTACCATGAGTCAGGACTTTGTGCATCGCTATATTCCCAATTCGGCCCCGGAAACCAGAAAAAAAATGCTGGATGTAATCGGTGTGGCCGATGTGGAGGAAATTTACCAGGAAATACCGGAGAAAGCCCGTTTTCGCGGCACCTTGAATATTCCCCAGGAGCCTGTTTCGGAATTTGCGGTGGGGCAATATCTGAAAAAGATTTATCTCCAAGGTTACCAACGATCAAACAAACTTT
>CAYOVS010000208.1:0-3528 GCA_964407445.1 uncultured Peptococcaceae bacterium | reverse complement strand
GTTATTCATAATATTATAGAGTATTTTAGAAAAGAGGGAAGCTTATGTTATTTATCAGCGTGACCAATACCAAAAAAAAGACCAAACTATTACTGAAGGTGTTGCTAGTTTTGTTGCTGCTGCTGACGCTTTCGCCCTATGTGTATCAAAACACCGCGGCGGACGGTGATTCGTTGAACGCACCTGTGCAAACTGGGGATACCCCGGAGCAGGCACAGGCCAATGATCTGGAACCAAGCCGAGTCATCAGCGAAACGGAGTTGTCTGCCCACTGGCAGCAAATCAGTTATCAGTTGAGCATTTGAAGTGAAAATCTGCTGGTGGTTGGCAGGAATCAATCTCTTTTTAGAGAAGCTATCCAATAAGAAATTGATTATGTAAACCGGATGGTAAAGATGACTACAACCGCCACCCCCAGTGCCTTAGACTGGGAAATCGAAAGCTTTTTGCAGTATCTCAATATCGAAAAAGCGCTGGCCGAAAATACTTTAAAGGCTTATCGTACCGATTTAGCCGGCTTTAGCGCTTTTTTGCGTTTGCGCGGGATTGTGCAGGCAGAGGAGATCAGCGCCGGGGAGATTCTGGCTTATTTGGGGGAGTTGAAACAAAAAGGCTGTCAAACTGCAACCATATCCAGAAAAATGACCGCTATCAAGGGGTTTTGCCGCTTTTTAACTGCGGAGCATCGGGTTTCTAAAGACGTTAGCGCGCCTTTGGAAACGCCAAAGCATGCCTTGATTCTACCCACTACCCTGACGCAGGAGCAAGTGGACAAGCTGCTGTCCCTGCCGGATTGTAAAACCACGCTGGGTCTGCGGGATCAGGCGATGCTGGAAATGCTCTACGGCTGTGGGCTGCGTGTTTCCGAGCTGGTTGGTTTGACGCTGTATGATGTGGATCGCAAGCTGGGGTTTGTGCGCTGCATCGGCAAGGGGGACAAGGAGCGCATTATTCCCATTGGCCGTAAGGCTCTGGCGGCTTTGGCCGTGTATCTGGAGCAAAGCCGTCCATTGCTGCTAAAAAACAAGCAGACGCAGCAAATTTTTGTCAACAACCGGGGGCAAAGCCTGAGCAGGCAGGGTTTTTGGAAAATTATCAAAGCTTATGGACAAAAAATCGGCCTGGACATTTATCCCCATGCCCTGCGGCATAGCGTGGCTACCCATTTGTTGGAAAACGGTGCGGATATCAGAATGGTACAGGAATTTCTAGGGCATAGCGATATTTCCACCACGCAAATTTATACCCACTTGAACAGCAAAAAATTGAAACGGGAGTACGATCAGTACCATCCCAGAGCAAAACGAAAAGAGGAATAGCCATGAACCGCAAAAGGTTTATTATTGTAGTGTTGGATAGTGTGGGCGTGGGTGCGTTGCCAGATGCCCCGTCTTTTGGCAGTGGCGATATCACGGCCAACACCTTGGGGCATATTGCCGCCAAAAGCAAGCTGCAATTGCCAAACCTGCACAAACTGGGTATCGGTAATATTACCACGTTGCCTCTTGTACCGCCTGTTGCACGACCCCAGGGCGCTTGGGGAAAAATGGCCTCTCAGGCCCATGGGATGGATACCACCAGCGGCCATTGGGAAATGGCCGGTTTGATCCCGGAATTTGCCATGCCAACCTTTCCCAACGGGTTTCCGCAGGAGTTGATCGACGCCTTTGCCGCAGCTTGTGGCCGGGGTGTGCTGGGCAATTGCGTGGCTTCCGGGACGGAAATCATTGCACGGCTGGGACAAGCCCATTTGGAAACGGGCAAGTTGATCGTCTATACCTCGGCGGATAGCGTTTTTCAGATTGCCGCCCATGAACAGGTTGTGCCTTTGCCGGAGCTGTATGACGCCTGCAAAAAAGCCAGAGCGCTTTTGCAGGGGCCGCTTGGGGTAGGTCGGGTGATCGCTAGACCTTTTGTGGGCGAACCGGGCAGCTTTCGCCGCACCGATAACCGGCAGGATTTTTCGCTGAATCCGCCGCCTGGCGGCTTGCTGCAACAGGTGCGCCGTGCCGGAGAGCAGGTGCTTGCCATCGGCAAAATCTGGGATATTTTTGCCGGACAGGAGATTGACGCAGCTTTGCCGGGGCACAATAATCAACAAAGCATTGAATCTTTGCACAAAGCTTTATCAGAGCAGGAAAGTGGTCTGATTTTTGCCAATTTGGTAGATTTTGACAGCAAATACGGTCACCGTAACGATATCCAAGGCTATGCTATGGCCTTGATGGATTTTGACAGCAAGCTGCCGGAGCTGTTGCAGTTGTTGCGGCAAGAGGATATTTTGGTGATTACCGCCGATCATGGTAACGATCCCAGCTCGCCCGGCAGCGACCATAACCGGGAATATGTGCCTTTGCTGGCGGCAGGCCCCCGGGTGCTGCCGGTGAATCTGGGGGTGCGCAGCACCTTTGCAGATCTGGGGCAAACCGTGGCGGACTATTTCTCGGCGCCGCCAATCCCCCGGGGCAAGAGCTTTTTAGCGGAAATTATAGGAACAAAGGAGTAGACTTTGATGAAAATGTTTGATATTATTGCCAAGAAAAGGGATAGAATGCCCCTTTCCCCGGCAGAAATTGAATTTTGGATCAAAGGCTGCGTCAGCAGAGAAATCCCCGATTATCAAACCGCCGCTTTATTGATGGCCATTCGGATCAACGGCTTTACGGAAGCAGAAACGGTAGAGCTTACCCGGCAGATGCGTTTTTCCGGTAAGGTATTGGATTTAAGTCATATCCCCGGCATTAAGGCGGATAAACATTCCTCCGGCGGGGTAGGGGATAAAACCTCTTTGATCGTGATGCCTATTGTGGCAGCGGCCGGGCTGAAGGTGGCCAAGCTTTCCGGTCGGGGATTGGGACACACCGGTGGAACCATTGATAAGCTGGAAGCCATTCCCGGTTTTTGCACCGATTTAAGCAGCCACCAGTTTGAAACACAAATTGCCGAAATTGGCATGGCGCTCTCCGGGCAAAGCGGGGATTTGGTGCCTGCGGATAAAATCCTCTACGGCTTACGGGATGTGATTGCGGCGGTAGACAGTATTCCTTTGATTGCCGCCAGCATCATGAGCAAAAAGCTGGCCACCGGGGATGATGTGTTGACCTTGGATGTGAAATATGGCAGCGGCGCTTTGCTGCACCGGCTGGAGGATGCCCGTGAGCTGGCGGTGTTGATGATCCGGCTGGCCAAAGAGGCCGGAAAAAAGGCCACCGCCTTGCTGACCGCAATGGATCAGCCGTTGGGGATGGCCGTTGGCAATGCTTTGGAGATCGACGAGGTAGTAGCGGTATTGCAGGGGAGAGGCCCGGAGGATGTGAAGCAATTGTCGCTATGGCTGGCTGCCGAGCTGCTGTGGCTGGCCGGGGTGGAAAAGGATCGACAACAGGCGTATCAATATGCAGCAAAGCTGCTGCAAAGCGGCGCGCCTTTTGCAAAGTTTTGTCAGCTGGTTCGCGCGCAGGGCGGCGATTGTGATTTTGCCAAAATGCCCAAAGCTCCGCTCTGTCTGCCCTTTGTTGCGGAACGCTG
>CAYOVS010000207.1:0-3539 GCA_964407445.1 uncultured Peptococcaceae bacterium | reverse complement strand
CGCCTTCTATCAGCTGGACGGCCTGTACCGGCAACTGTACGAACAATGGATGCTGCACCAACGGGAACGGCGGACAGCCGGCGGACGCAAAACTGCCGCCAACGATGCCAAAACAGCATCCATCAGCGGCGTATATCATGCCTTTGAGCAGGAAATGGGTCGCAGCCTAACATTTAAAGAAAACCAACAAATCCGGGAATGGCTGGAAAAAGACGGCTTTAGCCAGGAGTTATTGGACGAGGCCCTGCGACGGGCGGTTTTGCAGGGTGTTCTGCAGGGCAGCGCACCCTTGGCGTATATTGACAAAATCCTTTTGAGCTGGCAAAAGCAAAAGCTCACCTCTTTAGATGCGGTTTTGGCTTTGGATAAGCCGCCTGTCAAAGGCAGCCATCCTGTGGGTAAAACCAAAAATCAGACCGGCAAACCTGCGGAAGGCGATGACTACTCGGAGGTTTACAAGTGACAGATACAGACCCGAAAAACAATTATACGGAAAACACCACGCTTAGCAAAATCCTGCCCGCCGATTTTTGGTCTGGCAAAACGGCGAAACCGGATGCGGAGGTCTATCGCTGCGCCCGCTGCCGGGATACCGGCTGGCTGCTAAACGACGAAGGCGCCTATCCCTGCACTTGTCTGCAAGCACGACTGCTGGAGAAGCAAAAAGCCGCAGCCGGTTTGCAACCCGCCTTGCGCAAACATCATTTTGACGGTTTTCGCCTGGATTTTTATTCTCCCCAATTGCAGGATAACGATGGACGCAGCTATCGCCAATTGGCCGAAAATGCCTTAGCCGCCGCCAAAGAATTCGTAGCCGCTTTTTTGACCGACACACCGCAAAGAGGGTTGTTTCTCCAGGGAGAAGTGGGCCGGGGCAAAACCTATTTGGCGGCGGCCATTGTCAATGCGTTGGTAGAGCAAGGACAAAGCGCCTTGTTTATGGTGGTGCCGGAGCTGCTGGATCAGCTAAGATACACCTACAATGACGACTCTGCGGTAAGCGAAGGCGCGCTGATGCACCGGGTACAACAAGCGCCGGTTTTAGTATTGGATGATTTAGGCTCGCATAATTACAGCGAATGGACAAAAAATAAAATTTATTCCTTGCTCAACTATCGGCTGAACAACGATCTGCCGGTGATCATCACCAGTAATCTGGGGCTAAACGAGCTCAAAGAAATCTTAGGACTGCGCACGGTATCCCGCATTGTGGAATGCTGCGATTTTTATTTACTTTGCGCAGAAAAAGACAATCGGCTCAAGGTGCGGGCCGCAAAAGGCGCAAGCGAATGAGCGGACATCCTTCCGTAATTTTCGATTTCGACGATACGTTAGTATTCACCAACCAAATTTTCGATCAAGCCAAAGAAATGTTGTACCAGCTTTTGGCAGAAACCGGCGTGCAGGATCCGGAGGGCATTGCCTCTTATCTGAACGAGGCGGATATTGCCAATGTGCATCATCATGGCTATCTGGCGCCAGAATGTTTTCCCCAAGCAATGCGCCAAACCGCCAGACACTTTGCACCCCGACAACCACTACTTGCCGATAGGGCGGAGGCGTTAGGCTGGGCAGTTTATACCCAGAAAACGATACTGATGCCCCAAGCCGTGCCGGTTTTGACTGCCCTTGGCCAAAGCTACCGACTGCTGCTCTGGACCCAAGCCGAACCGGAGCTGCAACAAGCACGACTGGAAAAAAGCGGTTTACTCCCCTATTTTTCCGCCGTATACATTTGCCGGCACAAGAACAAAGAGCAACTGCAAAAGATGATCCGGGAACAGGCGGTGGATTGCAGCCGCTCCTGGTGCGTAGGCAATAGTCTGCGATCAGATATAAATCCGGCACTGGAAGCAGGCCTACAGGCGGTACATTTTGCAATCGACGCCTGGGATTATGAACAGGTGCAGACAGTGGGAGAATATCAGAAAATTTTTCATCTGGAGGAACTACTACCCCTGCTAAGGAAAGGATGACGAAGATGCGAGCTGCGGTAATTCAAATGGCCGTACAAAAAAACAACCGGGCAGAAAACTTTCGCCAGGCGGAGGCATTGCTGCGGCAAGCTGCTGCAGACGGCGCGGAACTGGCGGTGCTGCCGGAGCTTTGGTCCACCGGTTTTGCGGTAGAACAAGCCGCGGAACTGGCCGAAAGCGTGCGGGGGGATACCGTTTCCCTGCTGCGATCATTAGCAGCCGAGCTGCATTTGGCCATCGGTGGCGCCAGCTTCTTGGAAGAAAGGCAAAACAAATATTACAACACTTCCGTGGCCATCGACAGCAAAGGCACACTTTTGGCCAAGTATCGCAAAGCCCATTTGTTTCGCTACGAAATGCACGAGGATCAGTATTTGCAGGCCGGCGAGGAATGGGTGCTGTACGAAAGCCCAGAGGCCGGGCTGACCACAGGGATGCTGATTTGTTACGATTTACGTTTTCCCGAGTTTGCCCGTAACATGGCACTGCGGGGCGCCAGAATCTTCACCGTTCCTGCCTGCTGGCCCAAAGCCAGAATCAGCGAATACGAGCTGTTTTGCCGCAGCCGGGCAGCGGAAAACCGTTGTTTTTTGCTATCCGCCAATCACTGCGGCGATGCACAGGGCAATTTTTGCGGCAATTCTGTAATTGTATCCCCCTTTGGTGAAGTATTGGCTAAAGGGGACAATCAAGCACAAGTACTCACGGCAGAGCTTGACTTTGCTGTTTTCGCAAACCCGCATTTGTTCAATTCCTTTCATGACAGGAGACAATTATTGGATGAAATAGACGATAGTCAACTCTAAAACAACTTGAAGCAGAAAGGGGAGCCGCTATGAAAAAACTGGGGATCTTGCTGTCATTATTTCTGCTATTGTTGCTACCGGCTTGCGCTAAAGATGCAAATGCACCGTCTGCCGATACGGTAACGCTCCCGGATGCCGGTGAAACCGTTCAAAAGCCGCAGGAGCCAGAAAAAGAAACAATACTTGTGGGCGTTTTGAGCAATGGCGAGCAAATCAATATCCGCAGCGGCCCTTCTACCGATAGTTCGGTTCTGGGAAAGGCCTTGCAAGGGCAACTGTTTGAGGTTACGGCCCAAAACGCCGCACCCGGCTGGCATCAGGTGGTTTATCAGGACGGATTTGCCTATATCGGCGCCGATTATTTGTATTTAAGCGAGTGGGAGACAGATTCCCGGCTGCTGCTGGCCAAAGTTGTAGATGTACAAGGCTCGGTCAATGTTCGAAAGGACCCCTCTACAACCGGAGAAATTTTGGGCAAGGGGATTTTAGGCGCTTCCTTCATCGTGCGCAAAGAAAATTTCAGCGAAGGCTGGCATCAGGTGGATTGGCAAGGATCGGCCGCCTACATCAGCGCCAAATATCTGGAAGTGCAACAAACGACTATCAGCGACGCCGTTACCAAATAAATGGCGGTAGATTTTTACCGAAGCATAAAAGAACGGCGAGAAAATTTTCTCGCCGTTCTTTGTTATTTCGAAATAAAATTATATTGCATCAATCAATTTTTGCAACTTGGCAATGGTTTGCAAACGATCCT
>CAYOVS010000206.1:0-3540 GCA_964407445.1 uncultured Peptococcaceae bacterium | reverse complement strand
CCGAAGAAACATATACGCCCTGTTGCTCCAGATAATGTAGCAAAACTTCGCTTTTGGCGCCGGGGAAAGAGATATTGACAATATGCGGGGCTGCATTTTCCCCATCCTGACCGTTGATATACCAATCCTGCAAACCGTTTTCCTGCAATTGGGCCAGCAAGGTCTGTTTAACACCAAGCATGGCGGCGCTATTTTCCGCCATATGGGATACCATCCTGGTTGCAGCAGCCGCCAGAGCCAGAATCCCCGGCATATTTTCCGTACCGGAGCGAAACCCTTTTTCCTGCCCACCGCCTAAAATCAACGGCGGCAGACGCAACTGCTGCCGTAGCCACAGCACACCGCAGCCCTTTGGCGCATGAATCTTATGCCCGCTCAGGCTATAAGCATCCGCCTGCCACAAGGCCGGGTCTGCTGGCAAGCGGCCAAAGGCTTGCACGCCATCCACATGGAACAAAGCGGTAGGAGCCCAGCGCCGAATCATCGCGCCAATTTCCGCCAAAGGTTGAATTGTCCCGGTCTCATTATTGACCTGCATTACCGAAACCAAACAAGTTTCTGCATTTAATAACGTTGATAAAACATCCAAATCCACCCTGCCCTGCCGGTCTACCGGTAAAAACTGCACATCAAATCCTTTGGCAGAAAGATATTTTGCAGGTTCCAAAACAGAAGGATGCTCAATTGCCGATACCAAAATACGTTTACCGATTCGCTTGCCCAAAGATTCCGCTGCGCCAAACAAAATGCTATTGTTGCTTTCACTGCCACCGGAGGTAAAGTAAATTTCCTCCGCTTTCACCTTCAGCATTGCCGCAATTTGGCTGCGGGATGCGGATAAGCTAGCGGCTGCTGCAGCGCCCTTGTTATGCAAAGAAGAAGGATTGCCGTATTCCTCTTGCATCCCGCGCAAAGCAGCTTGGGCTGCCTGGGCACAAACTTTGGTTGTAGCGCTGTTATCAAAATATATTTCGTTGTACATTGCAAATATTCTCCCAAAAAGCCGGGCGGTCACCCGCCCGGCTCTCAGATAAACGCTTACCTATTTAGAATTAGATAAACAAGGGGGCAAAGACCAAGGAGATAATGGTCATCAACTTGATCAGGATGTTGATAGAGGGGCCGGAAGTATCTTTGAAGGGATCGCCAACGGTATCGCCGTTAACAGCAGCCGCATGGGCAGAAGAACCTTTGCCGCCATGATTGCCTTCTTCAATGTACTTCTTAGCATTATCCCAAGCACCGCCGGAATTGGAAAGGAAAATCGCCATCAGGAAGCCGGTTACCAAGGTGCCGCACAATACGCCGCCCAAGCATTCCGGGCCTAAGGTTAAACCAACCAGCAGGGGCACTAACACTGCCAGCAGACTGGGGGGAATCATTTCTTTCAACGCAGCCTGGCAGCTGATATCTACGCAACGAGCATAATCTGGTTTGCCGGTGCCTTCCATCAGACCAGGGATATCCCGGAACTGACGACGCACTTCCTCAATCATATGACCGGCAGCCCGTCCAACGGATTGCATGGTCATGGAGCAGAAGAAGAAGGGCAGCATACCGCCGATGAACAAACCGACAACAACCTTAGGATCAAGAATATTGATCGTATTGATGCCAACAGCTTGGGTATAAGCAGTAAATAACGCCAAAGCAGTCAACGCAGCGGAACCGATCGCAAAACCTTTACCGATAGCGGCAGTGGTATTGCCCACGGAATCCAACTGATCGGTAATCTCACGCACTTCGTGAGGCAGCTTGGACATTTCCGCAATACCGCCGGCATTGTCGGAAATGGGGCCATAAGCATCAACTGCAACAACCATACCAGTGGTGGAAAGCATACCAACAGCGGCCATAGCAATGCCGTACAAACCGGCAAAGTGATACGCGGCCAAAATACCGACTACAACCAAGATAATCGGGATTGCGGTGGAACCCATACCGGTAGCAACACCGGTAATGATATTGGTAGCAGTACCGGTTTCACAAGATGCGGCAATTTTTTGAACGGGTTTATATTTTGCAGAGGTATAATACTCGGTAACATTACCAATGAGGAAGCCAACCAACAAGCCGGCCACGGCGGCAATAAATACGCCGACATTGGTATAGGTGACGGCTTCGCCACCCAAACCGGTTACGGTGTAAGTATCCGGCAGCACCAGCTTGGCCACAACAAAGATACCGATAATTGCTAAAATTGTGGCAGTAATATTACCCTTATTCAGGGATTTCTGCGGATCGCCGCCTTCTTTGGCACTAACGAAGAAAGTACCAATGATAGAAGCAATAATACCAATTCCGGCAATCAGCATTGGCGCTAAAACACCTTCGCCGTTGGCGCCAATTCCCAAGGAAGCCCCCAAGGCAATGGCCGCAACCACGGAACCAACATAGGATTCAAACAGGTCGGAACCCATACCGGCCACATCACCCACGTTATCGCCCACGTTATCGGCAACAACAGCGGGATTGCGGGGATCATCTTCAGGGATACCGGCTTCAACTTTACCAACCAAGTCGGCACCCACATCGGCAGCCTTAGTATAGATACCGCCGCCAACACGGCCAAACAACGCAACAGACGATGCACCAAAGCTGAAACCATTAATAATAGAAGAATCGTTATTAAAGATGAGGACCACGATACCCAGCCCCAACAACCCTAAACCAACAACGCTCATACCCATGACGGCACCACCAGAAAAAGCGCAATTCAGAGCTTTATTCAGACCGCTGGTATAGGCCGCATTGGCAGTGCGAACATTGGCCTTGGTAGCAATGCGCATACCAATGTTACCGGCCAAGATTGAGCAGAATGCGCCGATTGCAAAAGCAACGGCAGTTTGCCATTTTAAGCTACCCTCTCCGCTGGTAGCCAAACCGATAATGGAGATAATGGCAATGATAATCAGTACAAAGATGATTAAGGTCTTATACTGTCTCTTCAAAAATGCCATAGCGCCGGAATGAATCGCTTCTGCGATTTCCTTCATTCGATCATTACCGGGCTCCATTTTGGATATTCGCTGGATCAGATAGAAGGCAAAAACCAGTGCCAACAATCCGGCGATGGGAGCCAAATACGTTAACGTGCTCACAATGAATCCTCCTGTTTCTTTTCAGATTTTTACTGCAATATTGCAATCACCAAAGTCAGCACAAAAAACGCGCCGGCAAAGATTTTGGTGAGTTTGCCCAAAAATTCATCCATCCCTTTCTTTTTACCAAAGAAAGTCTCCGCACCGCCTGCAATAGAACCGGATAAACCTGCGCTTTTTCCAGATTGCAGTACCACGACCGCAATCAAAGCCACACAAATTAAAACCTGAATGATTGTCAAAGCTACTACCAAGAGATCCACCCCCTAATTTTTTATAATTATTCATTATTATCCTGTCGGACACCAGTCAATAATCTCGAAAAAATCTTTGTAAAAGATCAATGCCACTGCAATGAAATTCACCTAAATATTTTAGCACATTTTTCTATGCAACACAATAAAAATTTATAAAAACGCAGCTATTTCTTTAATTTTCT
>CAYOVS010000205.1:0-3551 GCA_964407445.1 uncultured Peptococcaceae bacterium | reverse complement strand
GCTCCTGTGACGCGAGGGCGCGTATCCATAAATACGTAACCGAACGGCACGGGAGACGCACAAACCGTATGGCGGTGCTTATTTTCGCGGGGGTTAGATGGGTGCAGCCAGCTAACTAGATGCGGTTGTTGCTGCCGAACACCCTTATCTTCTCCCTTATCAGCTCAATTGCGGCTTCTCTGGCGGGAGCCAGCATTTTGCGGGGATCCAGCAGGCCGGGCTCCGCGTCCAATGCGCCTTTGGCGGCGGCCATGAAGGCTTCGCGGATATTGGTATCAATATTGATCTTGCGCACGCCGTGGGCTACTGCTTCCCGCAGGGTGTCGTCGGGCACGCCGGAGCTGCCATGCAGCACGATAGGCACATCAATGCGGCGGTCGATCTCAGCCAATCTGTCTAGATCCAACTTGGGCTCTCCTTTATACTGGCCGTGGGCGGTGCCGATGGCAATGGCAAGAGCGTCCAGCTCGGTCTTTTCCACAAAATAGCAGGCTTCATCCGGATCGGTGTAGAGAGCCTCCTTGTCGGAAACATAGATATCGTCCTCGGTGCCGGTAATCTTGCCCAGCTCGCCTTCCACAGAAACGCCACAGGGGCGGGCGACGGAAAGCACCCGATTGACCAAAGCGATATTTTCTTCCAGCGGATATTTGGAGCCATCCACCATCACTCCGGAAAACCCGGCATGGATGCATTTGACGGCCTGCTCAAAGCTGGTTCCATGATCCAGATGCAGGGCAACGGGCACCGGCGCCAGCTTGGCCGCCAGCTTGGTCAAGGCGGCGATATATTCCAAACCGGCATATTTGATCGCCCCTTGGGAAGCCTGAATAATCACCGGGGATTTTTCGAGAGTGGCAGCGGTGATAATTGCCTGGATGATCTCCATATTGTTACAATTGAAGGCGCCAACCGCATAACGCCCTTCTTCCGCGTCCATCAGCAACTGCCGCAACGATACAAGTGCCATTGTAAAGTCCTCCTCAAAGTAATATTTTCTATAGAAACGTCTTTTTAGAACAGATCGGGCCGCAAAGGCTTTGCGGCTACTTCTATCTTATCATAGCTTTGGCAAAACAGCAACAGTCCCCCGACAAAAGCCCGGTTTTGTTTCTTTTTTCTGTCAGGCGGCACGAAAATCGCGCTATATGGTTGGCAAAAACTGCTGACGGAACAGGTCGCGCCATTACAAATGACATTTTCGAGGAGCTCTTGACGAATCTGCCACACGGAAAATCTGGAAAGCGATGCACCCTCCTCTATCTGGGAGCAGCCAAACAACCCAACCGGGACAAGACAAAAGGCGGATTTTTCCGCTTTGGGAGGCATCATCATAGTTTCACGTGAAACAATAGACATCCCTCACAGGGGTCTTTTTTCCGGCATACCCTCCCGGCGGGGGTATTTTTCATTGCAGCTTTCCCCGGCGATCACCTGCCCCAAAATCCGCTGTTCGCCGCTTTGGGGCAGGGTGTATTGCCGCAGCTCGCCCAAACTGCCATTCAGTTCCGCCAAGGCATGGGCAGCTTCCGCCGCCTCTTGGGGGAAACCGGGGCCTTTGTATAGCAATAGACGGCCACCAGGACGCAGCAAGGGCAAGGCGTATTCGCACAGCACGGCGGTATGCGCCACCGCCCGAGCGGTCACCAGATCAAAGCTGCGGCGCAAAAGCGGGTCGCGTCCCGCCTTTTCCGCTCGCAACTGCTGCACCTGCACCCGGGGCAGCTCCATGCGGGCGGCGCAATCCGCTAAAAAAGCGGCCTTTTTGGCGGAAGCCTCTAGCAGCAAAAAATCCAGCTCCGGGCAGGCCGCCGCCAGCACCAAACCGGGAAAGCCGCCGCCGCTGCCGATATCGGCCACCCTTTGGGGTGCAAGCTGCCGCAGCACCGGCAACGCCAGCAGAGAATCCAAATAGTGCTTCTCGGCGGCCTGCCCATCCTGGGTGATGGCCGTCAGATTAAAGGCCCGGTTGGCCTCCCTGACCAGCTGCCAATGAAGCGCCAACCGGTCAATGGTGCTTTCCGGCAAAGTCAAGCCCTGCCCCAGGCAAAGAGATTGCAATAGACTGCCAAACTCGTTCATAGCGTTTCTCCTTCGTGGAAATAGTTGTGTATTACTGCACCGATCGCCCCCAAATGTTTCATGTGAAACATTGCCCTTGCCGACAAACCGCTGATGTGCCGCTTATGACCGCCACACCCGACCAGCTCCCAGACGGTTCAGAAGTGGTGCAGAAGGGCGGCGGAGGCAAAACCACAGACCCGCCGCGTATTCAAACATACGCAAGGGTTTGGGGGTTTGCCGACAAACCGCTGATGTGCCGCTTATGGAACCGCAACACAGGCCAGACGGTTCAGAAGTGGTGCAGCAGCGGTGCGGAGGCAAGGCGACAGACCCGCCGCGTATTAAACATACGCAAGGGTTTGGCGCATTGCCGACAAACCGCTGATGTGCCGCTTATGGACCGTCTGGGGGGGTTAGAGGGAGAAGAGCAACTCCCCATACGTCGCCCACGGCCAGCTTTCCCGGGCGGTCAGGGTTTCCAGCTCGTCGGCTACGGCACGCAGCTCCTGCATGGCGGGGAGCAGCTGATCCCGGATCAGCTGGCCTTTTGCCAGGGAGCCTTCCTGCTCCGGCAGCTTGAGCAGCACCTGCTCAAGCTGCTCTACCCGGCGATTGAGACTGCCAGCCAGCAGGGTGATCCGATCGGCAAGCACCACCGCCGTATCTCCCTCCACGTCAATGCCCACGCTTTTGCGCAGAGCGGCGCTTTCGGCCAGCTTGCCCGCGTATTGCAGCACGGCGGGGAGGATGTCCCGATGCACCATCTCCGCCATGGTCAGCGCTTCGATGGTTTGCAGCTTATTATAGGTATCCAGCAGAATGTCCAGTCGAGAGTGGATTTCCGCCGCGGTAAAGATATTGTATCGGGTGAACAGGGCGATATTCTTTTCGCTGGCAAAATAGGGCAGCGCGTCGATGCTGGTGCGCAGATTGAGCAGACCCCGCCGTTCCGCTTCCTCCAGCCATTCCGGGGAATAGTTGTTGCCGTTGAAGATAATCCGCTTATGCTGGGCGATGTTTTCCTTGAGCAAGGCAGAAAGCTCCCCCTGAAAATTCTCGGCCTGCTCCAAACGAGTGGCGAACAGATCCAAGCTCTCCGCAAAGATGGTGTTCAGCACGATATTGGGCCCGGCGATGGACATGGACGAGCCCAGCATCCGAAACTCAAACTTGTTGCCGGTAAAGGCCAGCGGCGAGGTGCGGTTGCGGTCATTGGTATCCCGGAGCAGGTCAGGCAGCACATCCACGCCGGTGAGCATTTTATCCCGCTCCGCATGGGGCCTGTTATTGCCCTGCTCGATGGCTTCCAGCACCTGGGTCAGCTCCTGCCCCAAAAAGATGGAGACGATGGCCGGGGGCGCTTCGTTGCCGCCCAGCCGGTGATCGTTGCCCGCACCGGCTACCGTGAGCCGCAGCAAATCCTGATACACATCCGCCGCTCGCAGCATGGCGGTGAGCATCAGTAAAAAGCAGGGATTGTTGATGGG
>CAYOVS010000204.1:0-3559 GCA_964407445.1 uncultured Peptococcaceae bacterium | reverse complement strand
GTCAAAGGCGGCGACGGCGGCAACGGTATGGTGGCTTTTCGCCGGGAGAAATATTTGCCCATGGGCGGGCCTTCCGGCGGCGACGGCGGCCGGGGCGGCAATGTGATCGCCGTAGGCGATCCCACCCTATCTACCCTAACCGATTTCAAGTATCGCAGCCACTACAAAGCCGATAAAGGCGTAAACGGCATGGCCAAAAACATGCACGGCGCCTACGGCACAGATTTGCGCCTCAAAACCCCGCTGGGCACCATCATCAAGGACGAAGACGGCAATGTGCTGGCGGATATTACCATGGACGGGCAGGAAGTGATTTTGGCCAAGGGCGGCCGGGGCGGCAGAGGCAACAGCCGCTTTTCCACCGCCCACGACAAAGCCCCCCAATATACGGAAAACGGCGAGCCCGGTCAGGAGCAATGGCTGACCATGGAGCTGAAGCTGATTGCGGATGTGGGTTTGGTAGGGTTGCCCAATGCGGGCAAATCCACCCTGCTTTCCCGGGTAACCGCAGCCATGCCCAAAATTGCCAATTATCCCTTTACCACGCTGGATCCCAACCTGGGTGTTGTCACCTTTGAAGATCACAGCGCTTTTGTTATGGCCGATCTACCCGGCTTGATCGAAGGCGCCGCCAAAGGCGTTGGGCTGGGACATCGTTTTTTGCGCCATGCGGAACGGAACCGTTTGTTGGTGCATGTGCTGGATATGAGCGAGTTCTCCGAAAAGGAGCCTTGGGAAAATCTGGCAATTATTGAGGAAGAATTACAACTGTACAAGGAAAACTTTCTGGAAAGACCAGCAATCATCGCCGCCAACAAGATGGATATGCCCGGCGCAGCAGAAAAGCTCACTGCCCTGCAAGAAAAGGTCGGCGACAAATATCCCATCTATCCCATCTCCGCCTTAACCGGCGCCGGTTTGGACACGCTGCTTTCCGCCCTGCGGCAAATGCTCAGCGAGCTGCCCCAAGCGGTGGCAGAAGCCCCTGTGGAGAAGCTGCGCAGCACCGTAGTCCGGGCAGAAGAGCCCTTTACCATCACCAGAGACGAGCAAGGCGTCTGGCAGGTCAGAGGCGAGCGGGTGGAAAAGCTGGTGAAAATGACCGATCTGAACAATGATGAAGCCGTGCTGCGGATGCAGCGCATTTTTGTCAAAATGGGTCTGGAGGATGCCCTGCGGCGGGCAGGCGTAGCTCTGGGCGATGCGGTAGATATTGCCGGCAACCAATTTGACTATGTAGAATAACGGGCAAAACGGCGAAAATTTCGCCACCGTATCGTAAGCGCCAAGCGCCTTGCGCTGAGGCAGACGTACCTATGCCAACCACACTGACAACACAATGTCGCAGTTGAGCAACAACCTGCCCCGCGCCAAGTACGCCAACTACTCACGGAGGATGCAATGGACGACAACCTTTCCCAAAACCTCCCTCGTCTGGGGCTGATGGGCGGCACCTTCGACCCGATCCACTACGGTCATCTGGCGGCGGCCAAAGCAGCCTGCCGCCATTTTGGCTTATCCCGGGTATTGTTTCTGCCCACCGGCAACCCTCCCCACAAGCAAGGACGGCAAGCTACCCCTGCTAAGCTGCGCTACGATATGACGGTGCTGGCTGTGGCCGATCAACCCCATGTGCGGGTATCCGATCTGGAAACCAACCGGCAGGGCTATGCCTACACCTACGATACCCTTTGCTATTTTCGGCAGCAATTTCCTCAAACCCAGCTCTATTTTATCACCGGTGCAGACGCGGTTTTAGATTTGCCCAGCTGGAGAAAGGCGGAGCAGCTCACCCAAATGTGCCGCTTTATCGCCATCACCCGCCCCGGCTTTGATCTGCGGGAGCTGGATAAGCTCCCTGCCCAAATGCGGCAAAGCATCCTGCCGCTGACCATCCCCGCCCCGGCCATCTCCTCTACGGAGATCCGAGAGCGGATTCGCCAAATCCGCAGCGCCCGTTTTTTGACGCCGGATGCGGTGCTGCACTACATCCACGAACACAAGCTGTACCGGGAATAGCGTTCCAACTACCCCCGCAAAAAGAAGCACCGCCAAACGGTGGTATGGTTCTTTGGAGTACGAATAAATTTATGTTGTCAATAGAAGAAAACACGATCAAGGACTATCAGCACAAACTACAGCAGGGGCTCAAGGCCAGCCGTTATCAGCACAGCCTTTCGGTGGCGGAAACCGCGGAAAAACTGGCCCGCCGCTGGGGAGCAGACCCAAAGCAAGCCTATCTGGCCGGACTGCTGCATGACGCAGGGCGCATCTATCCCCCGGAGCAATTGCTGGAAAAAGCAAAGGAATACGGGCTGGAGCTGGATTCCTGGCACAAAAGCAAGCCCCAACTGCTACACGCGCCGGTGGGCGCACTGCTGCTGGAAAAGGAATGGGGCATCCACGACCCGGTGCTGCTGCAAGCGGTAGCCCGACACACCCTGGCCGGGGAGCATTTAACACTGCTGGACAAAATCCTTTATCTGGCGGATGTGATCGAGCCCCTGCGGACAAGCTGGCCGGGGCTGGAACAATTGCGGCAGCTTGGCGAAACGGATCTAAACCGGGCGATGCTGGCTGCTTTGGCTTATAGCTTTACCTATCTGGCCGGCAAACAGGAAAAACCACACCCCTGTTCTATACAGGCCTATCAACAGCTTATGGAAAACGATCACGGAGGAACAACTATGAACGAAAAAATGGATTCCCAAACCATGCTGGAGCTGGCTGTTGCGGCAGCGCAGGAAAAAAAGGCGGCGGGATTGACCAGCCTGGAACTGAAAGGCATTACCACCATCGCCGACTATTTTCTGATCATGAGCGTCAGCAACACCCGACTGGCGCAAGCGCTGGCCGATCACCTGACCGAAAAGCTGAAAGAAGCAGGCGCGCCGCCCCTGCGTACGGAAGGCTACCGGGATGGCCGCTGGATCCTTTTGGATATGGGCTCCCTGGTAATTCACATCTTCCAAAATGACGAACGGGAATATTACAATCTGGAAAAATTGTGGGCGGATGCCCCTTCTCGTCAATATAACGACTGATTGTATACCCACAAAACCGGATCGCCCCAAGGCGACCCGGTTTTTCTTTTGGCTTACGTCCATTGCCTTTAGCAAACTACCACCATCCGGCGGCATCGGCAATCCGGGCTGGAAGATCGCTGCAAAATCCAGACAATCTTCCCCTGAACAGGACTTTTTGCGACACCGTATAGGCTATGTTTATTTATACAAAAAACCGTATGTTAATTGTGGATAACTTGGGGATAGAATTGTCAAAAAGATTCCTAATATAGGAAAAGACCAGCGTAAGGCCAACAAGATATCAACGGTCAAAATGTGGACAAAAAAAGTATAAAAAAACCTTGACAAGCGACAATTTCTGGGTTTTTACTGCTAGAAGGGATGTGGCATCTGTCGAAATTGTCACAAAAAAGCTTCTTTTGCCGAGAAGTGGCAGGTCAGGGAAAGACCGCTTTTATCCACAAAATTCCAGGGCATATTTTTTCATGATATGCGTTTGCGTCAAGCAAACAGCCAAAAAAACAGCCCTTGCG
>CAYOVS010000203.1:0-3579 GCA_964407445.1 uncultured Peptococcaceae bacterium | reverse complement strand
GGAAAACTACATGATCGCCTTGTTTGATAAGCTGAACGTGACCAATAAATTGATGTCCAGCTTTGATGATATTATGGTCTATAACACCGTTTATCGCTTTGCCAAGCGGGATTTTCTGATGGAGATGAAGGATTTGCGTTTTGCTCCTATTTTCTTTGGTCAGGATTGCCATGCCTCTAATTTAATCCGCTGCGCTTACTACTATTCGCTGAAATTTGCCAATGATTTCGAAACCGGCATTTTGACCGCAATCAATAGCAGCGGCAACAATATGGCGCGGGCTGCTTTGACTGGCGGCTTGTTGGGCGCTATGGTTGGCATCAAGGGCATCCCCCAGCGTTTGATTGACGGCTTGATTAATGAAAAACAACTAATCCCGGAGGGCTATGCCTCTCAGGGGCAGTATCTGCTGGATTTGGCCAAACAGGTGGCCGATAAGCCAAAGGGACGCATTCCCGAGATCGAACTGGCTTTTGAATCGGATTGCGGCTGCTATATCACTTTGGATTAAAGTGCGCATAGGTATTGCGGCAAGGGCATTGCTCTTGCCGCAATAATTTTATCCGTTTTTGATTAAAAATAACAAGGAGGTTGCTATGAAAGGTTACCATGACAAGCTTGTGCAGGATCCAGTTGCCTTATTTAATGAAAACAGTGTTGTACCCGCCTATCCCGTGGGGGATATCAGTACCGCCGATCGGATTACCGGCGCCATCATGGGCGCCTTCATCGGCGATGCCTTGGGGCAAGGCAGTTTGTGGTATTATGATTACAACAGATTATGGGGGCAGTACGGTACCTGGATGACCGATTATCAGGATCCGCAAAAGGATCACCCTGCCAATTCTATGGAAGAAATTGCTGTCTATAAGTATCAGGCTGGGGTGCGGGCTGGTATGAGCTCTCAGACAGGTCAACTGTTTCAGTTGCTGCTGGAGCATCTGGTCAAAGAAAACGGTTTTGTTGGCCCCAAATATGCGGCGGCGGTTACAGCGTTTTTTGATCAAGAAATTTTGCCTACCGCAACCTTTTCCAATGTGGAAAGCGAAGATAATATTGTCAGCACCTATGCCGGCAGTGGCGTCAAATGCTTTTCCGGACGCTATACCAACCGGGAGGTGCGGGAAAACTTTGATCTGTGGTACAACAATGGCAAAAAAGATGGTCTGTGGTGGCAGGATCCGGTGGTGAGCATCACCTCCACCAGCGACGGCGCCCAAATGGCCGTGATGTTGGCCGCCATCTATCGCGATCCAAAGATGCTGTTTGAAAAGGCCTATGAGCTGCTGCGGATGTGGTATTCCGACCCGGCTTTTATTTCCCAGGCGATTATCTATGCCATGACGGTGCAGGCCTTGATCAATGAGATTCCTTTGGCCGATTTAAAGGAGTATTTTGCCAATACCTTTATCGGTCTGGGCGAAATCGGCCAAAGAATGTCTAGCTTTGATGATGTGACCTCCAGCGCCAAGATGCTGCATGTGGTTACGAAGCCCCAGTTGTTCGATTTTGACGACCGGTTTGCGCCGTTGCTGTTTGGCACCAATTGCCATATTTATCATCTGCTGCCATGCGCTTATTATTATGCCTACAAGTATTGCGATGATTTTGAAAAGGCATTGCTGGTTGCGGCAAACAGTGGTGGCAACAATATGGCCAGAGCTACCTTGACTGGTGCTTTGGTGGGGGCGATGAACGGTATCGGTGCCATTCCCCAGCGGTGGATTACCGGCCTGGCCAATGAAAAACGGCTGATCCCTGGGGAATACGCTTCCCAGGGAGAGTATTTGTTGCATTTGGCGAAGCAGGCTGCTGCGCAGACGATAGGGGAAGCGCCCTTGTTCTTTGGGCAAACCGGTGAGGATTGCGGTTGCTTTATCTAAGACCTGCATTTTTCTGGAAACCTCATATAGACGGTCAGACACCTCGTTTCGGTTTTGCAGGATTGCTCCAGCCGGGACGAGGTCTTTTTCAAAGCAGGGAACGGGGGAGGTTCTTGTGGACAAGAGAAGATATCTGGCTTTGGCATTGCCGGTGATTATCCATCAACTGGCGACTACCTCGGTGAGCTTTATTGATGTGCTGATGATCACCAGATTGGGGTCGGACTGTATTGCCGCGTCTGGTATTTGCCAAAATCTTTATTTTGTGTATTATTTATTTGCAGGTGGGATTGCCGGTGGCGCTGCGATCTTTTCTGCACAATATTACGGACGAAAGGATTACTCCGGCATCCATAAAATGTTGGGGATCGCCTTGACTACCGTAATCAGTTCCTTAAGTGTTTTGGTGGTGATCGGTTTCTTTGCTGCCAAGCCGCTGATTCTGCTAACGGCTGGGGACGCCGCGCCCAATGTGGTGGCACTGGGGGTATCCTATTTTCAGATTGCCCTGTTCAGCTATTTGTTTCAGGGTGTTTCCCTGTGCTTCGCCTATACGATGCGCAGTATCGGTCGTCCGGGACCGGTGTTGCTGATTGCCTTGGTTTCTTTGGGTTGTAAGGTGCTGCTCAATTATATGCTGATCTTTGGGTATTGGGGCTGGCCTGCTTTGGGTATTCGCGGTGCGGCAATGGCTCTGGTGATTACCCGCTTTATCGAGATGCTGCTGACACTGCTTTGGGTGTATACCAAAGAAAAACCTTTGGCAGCGACGATCAAGCAATTATTGGGCTTTGATTGGCCTTTACTGAAAAAGGTCATCAGCGTCTCTTTGCCGGTGATGGTAAACGATGTGATGTTTTCGATCGGGATGTTGTTTTATGTTGGCGCTTACTGCCGTATTGCAACCGATGCTTTATCTGCTGTGGAAGTGGCCAATACGATCCAGAGCTTTTTTACCACAGTAGTGATCGGCTTGGGTGCTGCTACTGCGGTAGTGGTGGGAAATAAAATCGGTTCCGGGGAAGAAAAGGATCTGATGCAGTTGGGCTGGCATTACTTCCGGGTTTCCATCGTGGCCGGTTTGGCGGTGGGAGCGATGATTATTGCCACCATCCCTATTACCACGGTGATGTTCAAGGTGGAGCCGGAGATTGGTGAAATGGTGCGCAAGCTGCTGCTGGTATACGGCTTTTGTCTGGTGCTCCGTTCCATCTCCATTATGATGACTATGGGGGTATTGCGGGGCGGCGGTGATACCAAATTTGCCTTTTTGATCGAGACCTCTACCATTTGGTTGGTTGGTGTTCCGGCAGTACTGATTGCTGCGCTGGTTTTTCGCTGGCCGGTGGAATATGTGGTGGCGTTTACTTATCTGGAGCAGTTGGTGAAAGGCACCGCTTGTTTGATTCGATTCAAAAGTGGTAAATGGGTGCATAATTTGGTCAAGGATAAGCGGCAGGATTTGGAAAATTTGGCTTGATTACAAGAAACCGCCAAAGACAGCTTTGGCGGTTTCTTGTAATTTTGTAGTAATTAGATTTTTTTCTTGCACAGAGAGCCTTTCTTTGATATACTCAGGGATATGGCAAAACCTAAAAATATGATCGAGATAGATGAGAAAATGAGGGATATATAATGGAATAGAAAGCGCAAGTCAAAGACGCGGTCAATGTTGCGATTGTTGGTTTAGGTACGG
>CAYOVS010000202.1:2222-3601 GCA_964407445.1 uncultured Peptococcaceae bacterium | reverse complement strand
TCGGCAAGCCATCGCCCGTCTGGGCTTGTCGCCTATTCACAGAAAGACCTTTCGGGTGAAATTATGAAGGATAATCGCAAAAAAATTGGCAATCACGGCGAGGATATGGCGGCGGCAGCGCTAAAAAAAGCAGGCTATCAAATTGTTTGCCGTAACTATCGCCGTCATTACGGTGAAATAGATATTATCGCCGAAAAAAAAGGCGTACTATATTTTGTAGAGGTAAAGGCCAAAAATAGCGCCGCCTTCAGCCGCCCTGCGGAAAGCGTAGACGCAACCAAAAGGCGGCAGGTGGTCAATTTGGCTCAGTCTTATTTAGCCGATCACGGCGGGGAGCGAGATTGCTCTTTTATCATCGCCGAGGTGTATTTGCAGGAAAACCGCGTAGAATTGATTGAAGATAGCTTTTGTGGTTGAACGCACTGCGGTTTTTTCTGCAAAAACAACAAATTGCGGAGGCATATTTCTTGGTGGATACAAGTAATGCGTCTTTATTGGCGCAAATCAATGATCCGGCAGATCTGCGCCGGTTGACGCCAAAAGAATTGAGTCGGCTGGCGGAAGAAGTGCGGCAGTTGATTTTGCAAGTTGTCGCAGAAAACGGTGGTCATCTAGCCTCCAATCTGGGGGCTGTGGAGCTGACCTTGGCTTTGCATACTGTTTTTGATACCCCTCAGGATCAATTGATCTGGGATGTGGGGCATCAATGCTATACCCATAAAATCATCACCGGGCGGCGGGAGGCTTTTGCCACCATCCGCACCAAGGATGGTCTGAGCGGCTTTTGCAATAGCGGCGAAAGCGTGTATGACTGCTTTACCACCGGCCATGCCAGCAATTCCCTTTCTCTGGCGCTGGGGCTGGCAGCGGCTCGGGATCAGCAGGGCGGCGATCAGCATATCGTGGCGATCATTGGCGATGGCGCCATGACCGGTGGCATGAGCTTTGAAGCGCTCAATCACGGCGGCGAGCTGCAAAAAAAGCTGCTGATCGTGCTCAACGACAATGAAATGAGTATTTCCGGCAATGTGGGCGCGTTGTCCCAGCATTTGATGCGGCTGCGAGCCGCGCCCGCCTATCATCAGGCCAAACGGGACGTGGAAGCTTGGCTGCTGAAAATCCCCGGCATCGGTGCTTCCCTGGCCAACGGGGTGCGCAAGATCAAAGATACCTTTAAATATTTTCTGATGCGAGGGATGATTTTTGAGGAGCTGGGCTATGTGTATCTGGGACCCATCGACGGCCACGATCTGCCCGGCTTGATCCAGATGCTGCAAGTGGCCAAAGGCTCGGATCAGCCGGTGATTTTGCATGTCCGCACCCAAAAAGGCAAGGGCTATGTGCCGGCGGAGCAAAATCCCAGCCGTTTTCATGGAGCT
>CAYOVS010000202.1:0-2212 GCA_964407445.1 uncultured Peptococcaceae bacterium | reverse complement strand
CCTTTTATCTGGAAAGCGGCTATGGTAAAAACAGTCAGCAAAGCAGCTTTTCCGATGTGTTTGGGCAAACCCTGTGCGAGCTGGCAGCTACCGATCCGGATATTTGCGCTGTTACCGCCGCCATGACCGACGGCGTGGGCTTGGGGGATTTTGCCCGGCAATTCCCCGGGCGGTTCTATGATGTGGGCATTGCCGAGCAGCACGCGGTCAGCTTTGCCGCAGGCTTGGCCAAGGGCGGCAAAAAGCCGGTGGTGGCCATCTATTCCACCTTTTTGCAGCGAGCCTACGATCAGCTTTTGGAGGACGTTTGCCTGCAAAATTTGCCGGTGGTGCTGGCGGTGGATCGGGCCGGTGTGGTTGGTGAGGATGGTTGCAGCCATCAGGGGATTTTTGATCTGGCCTATCTTAGCTCCATGCCCGGCTTGACCATCCTTGCGCCTCGGGATGGGTCGGAGCTGCGCCTGATGTTGGATGCTGCTTTGCGAATGGGCAGACCGGTAGTCTTGCGCTATCCACGGGAAAAGGCGGAGCTGCTGTTGCCGCCGCCTACGCCGCTGGAATACGGCAAGGCAGAGCTGCTGCGGCAGGGTAGTGATGTGGCAATCCTCTCTTGCGGTGTGATGGCGGCTGCGGCCATGGAAGCGGCCGCGCTGCTGGCGCGCCGGGGTATTCAGGCGCAGGTGCTGAACTGCCGTTTTGTGGTTCCTCTGGACGAAGCGGCGTTGCGGCAGGCGGCTGAACAATGTCAGGGCAGGCTGCTGTTGGTAGAAGATCATATTTGCCAGGGCGGCTTTGGGCAAGCCTGCGCCGCTTTGCTGCGGGATACGGACGTCAGCATCCAGATCGCGGCTTGGCCCAAGCAGTTTTTGTCCCATGGCAAACGCAGCCAGCTGCTGGAGCAGTACGGTCTGACCGGGGCGGCTTTGGCGGCAACGATCCGGGAAAAATGGTTTAAGGAGAAGCAGGATGAAGGATAAACCGGCGGAAAAAATCAGGTTGGATGTGCTGCTGGTGGAAAAAGGCTTTTTCCCCTCCCGGGAAAAGGCTCGTGCGGCGATTATGGCAGGGGAGGTGATGGTTGGCGACAGCAAGATCGACAAGGCTGGCGCTGCCGTGGCGGCGGATAGCCCCATTCGTTTGTTGGGGGAGCGCCTGCCCTATGTATCCCGGGGTGGCTTGAAGCTGGCCAAGGCGCTGGCGTATTTTCAACTGGATCTGCAACAAAAAACGGTGCTAGATATTGGTGCTTCCACCGGCGGCTTTACCGATTGCGCCCTGCAAAACGGCGCAAGCAAGGTGTATGGGGTAGATGTGGGCTACAACCAATTGGCCTGGTCTTTGCGGAGCGATCCCCGGGTGATCGTGCTGGAAAAGACCAATGCCCGTTATCTGGATGGCCAGGTCATCCCGGAGCAGGTGGATTTCATCTGCACCGATGTTTCTTTTATTTCCCTGCTGCTGGCCTTACCGGCGGCGGTGGAAAAGCTGCTGAAACCGCAAGGGCAGGTTGCCGCTTTGATCAAGCCGCAGTTTGAGGCAGGAAAAGATAAAGTCGGCAAAAAGGGGATTGTCCGTGATCGGCAAACCCACCTAGAGGTGCTGGAAAAGATTACCGCCGGTTTTGCGCAGATGGGCTTGGCGGTGCAGGGGTTGACCCATTCGCCGATTACCGGTGCGGATGGCAATATCGAGTATCTCATTTATGCCATAAAAGATGGGGTATCGGCGACACTGCCACCTTTTGCGCAGGTGATCGAGGACGCCTGGCTGGAGCATGAGAAAAAATAAAAGCAAAAAGCACTGATTCCCAGAAAGAGGGAATCGGTGCTTTTTTTGCACGCCGGCTTGGCCGGTGCAGCCTTTGCCGCCAGTTTGTTCGCATTGGAAACAAAACATCTTTGCCATTTATGTACCCTCCTTCATTTGCCTGCCTTGTGACGATATCTTGCGCTGTTGTATTGATTATCGTCGATGAGGCTGCAAAATGCTGTTGTTTTTCCAACAAGCAGCCAGGGGAGAATTTTTTTTAAAAAAGCCGCCGAACGGTAAAAACCGGTTCGGCGGTAGAGAGTGCTTTTGATTTTGCGTAGAAACCGCATTTTATAGATAGGGGCGAAGATCGGTTGCCAGTTGTTCTTCTATGCCAATCAGTTTTTTGGCGATCTCCTTGGCTTTTTCTTCTGCAGCCTGGTATTGGTTGAGATAGCGGGAC
>CAYOVS010000201.1:0-3627 GCA_964407445.1 uncultured Peptococcaceae bacterium | reverse complement strand
TTCGGCACGACTTTATGTTTCGCCCCAAACCGGTGAAGAGATTCCGGGAAATGGACCATCAATTTATTGGTCACGTTCAGCTTATCAAACAAGGCGATCATGTAGTTTTCCAATTGTTCGATGGTCACATTGTTAATGAAAGCCTGCACCGTCATAATATAAATCAATTGGGTGGTAATAAAGGCTTTATCTACATACCACATATTGAGAAAATCCCAAGCCTTCCAGAACAGCTCCTGTGGATCCCGGTACAAAGCAGCCAAAATCACGCCCCACTGGGCGCCTTCGCTGGTGGAGGTCAACGCGCCGCCGCTTTCCGGCGCCCACCACCGGCCGTTCTTTGCGCCCTTGTTGAACCAGTAATCAAAATTGATCCGCACTTCCTCATTGGTGTAGCGGCCAGAAAAGCATTTGATGCCCGCGTCCGAACCGAAATAGGTACCGTGCTCCAGCTTTACTCCTTTATGAGAATTGTAAACATCAATATCGGATTCAAAGGCAGCCGTAGGCAACAATACCTTTTCAAAGAAATTATTGATATTATTGACATATTCCTCCGGTACAAACTGGCCTTCCTCGGCACTTTTGCGGCAATTGGCCGCTGCGGTTTCTAAACCAATCTGTAAAATTTGCCCCGATTGGGAGCTCATGCCGGCCCGCACCCCGGCGGCGTAACGATAAGCGGAGATCATTTCAAAGGCGCCGCCATCGTTCACGGCCTTTGGATCAGTGTAATCGGTGATCCAAGAGCCGTAATCCCGCCACAGTTCCTCAAAATTATAAATCCAATGGCATCCTACCCCCAAGGCGTCGCCGATCATCGCACCCATGATCGCCCCCTGTACTCTTTCCTCGGTGGAAATATTAGGGTTGTAGCTATATTCGTTTTTCTTCTGATTAAATAGAGCTTGCAGCTCTTCCACAGATCTGGTCATTTGCACTTCCCCCATTTTCGCATGAAATTTTGAAAGCAAAGAAATTATGCACTCAATTCCTTGACCTTGTCACTGATTTGATCCACTGTAAACACACCGCTCAAACGATCAATTTGCTCGCCGTTCCGATAAAAGACAATGGTGGGCACGCTAACCACCTTTTGAGCGATGGATAAAGGTTTGTTTTCCATAGCGTTAAAAGTGCAAAACTTCGCTAATTGGGCATTTTCTTCTGCCAACGCTTCATATTTGGGCGCCAAGGCCTTACAGTTGCGGCAGGTGGTACCCCAAAAATCTACCACAACCAAACCGCCTGCCTGCAAAACCTCTTGCTCATAATTATCTGTATTGACAACAATCATTTCTGGTTCCTCCCGTACTGTTTATGCATGTATCCCTATACCAATTCTACGCTACAAGTCTATCAAGATAAAGAATCAGCAACAAGGTGTTGCAACACAATTTTCCTTTTATCACCCAAACGGGCTTTAATCCAAGCTGATAAAGCAGCCGCAATCAGATCCATCGGACAAGGTCAGGGGCGGGATTTCACCATTGTTCCTGTCTGCAACCACCTTAGATAAATGCAACAGATATTCTCCTTGGGAAGCAAACCCCTCCGGGATAAACCGGGCTTCGTTGATCAAGCCGTTAATAAAGCGCTGGGGGATCCCTTTGACGCCCACCATCGCGCCAAGGACGCCGCCAACCAATGCAGCTCTTGCCATATTGTTGCCGCCGCTATTGACGGTGGTCAGGATACCCGTTTCAAAATCATTGGTATTTTCCAAAGCCAGATAATACGCACCCCGAATCAACCCGGTGGCATGGCAATTGCGGCCAAAGAACAGGGGCGCGAAACGCTGATCCGCCAGATTGAACAGAGAATCGTGCCGGACAATATTCAGCACATCCCGGAAAGTTCCGGTGTCATCAAAGCTGTTGATATATTTATTGACCACATCCATTTTGTCAAACAAAGCAATCGTATAATTTTGGTACTGCTCCAGACTGACATTGTTGATGATGGCCTGCACCGTCATAATATACATCAATTGGGTGGTGATAAAAGCCTGATCGCAATACCACATATTGAGAAAATCCCAGGCCTTATAGAACAGCTCCTCCGGATCCCGGTACAAGGCCGCCAAAACCACGCCCCACTGGGCGCCTTCGCTGGTGGAGGTCAGGGTCACACGGCTTTCCGGCTTCCACCAACGGCCATTCTTTTTACCGTGATTATACCAATAATCAAAGTTAAAGCGCACTTCCTCATTGGTATAGCGGCCGGAAAAGCATTTGATACCGCCATCCGCCCCGACAAAAGTACCTTTTTCCAGCTTTACCCCTTTATGAGCGTTATAGATATCAATATCCGTTTCAAAAGCTGCTTCCGGCAGCAAAATATTCTCAAAAAAATTGTTTACATCCGCCACATATTCGCTTTCCACAAAATGGCCTTGCTTACCGTCCTTTTGCGCATTTTTGGCCACCGTTTCCAGCAAAAGCTGGAGCAATTGCCCGCTTTGGGAGTTCATACCGGCCCGCACGCCTGCCGCATAACGGTACGCGGAAATCATTTCGAAAGGACCGCCTTCGTTCACGGCTTTGGGATCGGTGTAGCCATCCACCCAATCGCCGTAATCCCGCCACAGATCATCATAATCGTAGATCCAATGGCAGCCCAAACCCAAGGCGTCGCCGATTAAAGCGCCCATGATCGCCCCCTGCACCCGCTCCGACGTAGGGATATTGGGATCAAAAGAGACTTCTTTGAGAGGTTGATGATATAATTGCTGCAATTGTTGTAGATTTTTGCGCATAACCGGGCCTCCTCCTCTATTTTTTAATGCAAGATTCATCCACTGTGTTCAGTGGTTTTCAGAAACGCAGGCCAATACTTGGGCGATCTCAATTTGTCCGCTAAAGGAGCCAACGCTTTCCCCTTTGTTCACCACAACTACCGCAGGCAATTGGCTGATTCCGTACAATGCAGCAACTTTTTTATTGCGATACACGTCCATTTTCACCAATTTAAACCGCCCTTGCTGCTCCTGAGCCAAATTCTCCAAAGCGCCGGTCATAGCAATACTATCCTCATTCTGCGGAGACCAAAAAGCCAGCACCACAGGAAGCTCCTCCTGCAAAACCTGACTGCGGAACAGCTCCGTTTCGCTTAGATACTGACCGGCCGCCACAGCGGCACAAGCACCGTCAGCAGCAGAAGTAATCACCTGCCGCAAATATTTTTGCCGCACATCACCGGCTGCGTACACACCGGGCAGTTCTGTTTCCATCTGCTCATTGGTCACAATATATCCTTGGGGCGTCAGCGGCAAAAGATCTTTCAAAAATTCGGTGCGGGGCACAGAACCCACAAAAAAGAAAATCCCGGACACAGGCAAATCCGTCAGCTCTCCGGTTTTGAGATTTTTGACCGTTACCGCCTCCACCAAATCGCCGCCTTTGATCTCCTGTGCCACGGAATTCCAGATCCAGGAAATTTTAGGGTTGGCAAAGGCCTTGGCCGCACTGGCTTTATTGCAATCCACCACACCCTGATCGTGGATCACAATAATGGTCACCTTGCTGGCAAAGCGGGTGAGATGCATCGCTTCTTCGATGGCTGCGTCACCATTGCCCACCACGGCCAGCTCCAGATCGGTAAAGAAATCCGCATCACAGGTGGCGC
>CAYOVS010000200.1:0-3628 GCA_964407445.1 uncultured Peptococcaceae bacterium | reverse complement strand
ATTTCCGCGCCGTCCTTTGTGATCAGGATATCGGCTTTATCGGGATTCAATACGATGGAAGCGCTGCCGTATTTGTCAGTAATTCTCTTGGATTTGAGATCTACATTTTCAACAACGATATTGCGGGAAACAGTAGTGAAGAGCACATCGATGTTTCCGTCTTTGTCATTGTCGATTGCTTTTAAGGTTTCGCCCTTTTTCAGATCGTTCAGATTGCCTTCTGCCAGTGCAGTGGCTTTTCCGTTTGAGATATAAGAAACTTTGCTTAAATCAAACGTAATTTTCTTATCGGTATTATAAGTCACGGTAACTTTGTTATCCACTGCATTAATCGAAACAATTTTAGAAGTTGTGATATCTGTTACAGAGGTTTCCGCTGCCTTTACCAGGATCGCGTCAGAATTTTTAACATAAGCCTGTACGTTCATACCCAGAAGGTGGTTTACGTTTTTATCAGACTTTAATGTGCGGTCATCTACTTTGAACGCGCCCTTATCAGTAGCGGTGCCGTTTAAAGCAGTGATCGGGGTAGCGGTGATACGGCCTGTGATTTTTTCTACTTTCAGGTATTCTTCCATGACAGTTTTGTCAACCACTTCAAAGGTCGGTCTTTCACCAAAGCTTGTCTGTTCCATCATATTAATGGTCAAGCTATTGAAAGACAGCTGTGCGATCTGTTCGCGTGTGATTGCGTCTTTTGCAGATGCGCTTATGCCTTCGCTGACGCCGATGGATTTACCGGTTACCAGATAACCCGTAGGCCATCCCCCTTTAGAATCAGCCATTGGCTGATAACCCAGCACACGTACGAGAATTGCGAGAGCTTCTACATAAGAAATTTCCGCATTCGGCATGAAATTGCCGTTCTCATCTCCGACGATGATTCCCTGGCTGGATGCGATATTGATATAGCCATTCGCCCAATGCCATGCAGGAACGTCAGAGAATTTTGTGGGGTAGTTGGATGCGTTTGCGGCATCATTCATTCCCAGAACAGAAACTGCAATTCTTGCAAATTCTGCTCTTGTCAGCTTATCGCCCGGACGGAAATTGCCCAGATCGTCGCCAACCATTATGTCAAGTACGTTCAACACTTCAATTGCATCCAAATGCTTGCTTTCCAGCGCGTCGTCAGGAACCTTTGCAAAAGCGCCTGTTGCGATCGAGAAAGCCATTGCTGCTGCCAACAGAGATGAGATCACGCGTTTGATACTTTTTTTCATAAAAAGTATTCCTCCTTGAAATTTTGTTTGCCCGCATTTTAAGCGGATATGCTGCATAATACATTTATAGTGGTTTGTTTGGCAAATACGGTGGAGAAAAAGGTGGTAGTATGAACAGATATGCGATTATCGGCTGTGGTTGCGCAGGCTTTTATGGGCTCCAGGCAATCCGCCAATTGGAGCCAAATGCTGTAATCGATGTTTTTTCGGAGCACGATGCATCTCCCTATAATCCGATGTTGACTACGTATTATGCAGCGGGCCGTATTTCACGAGAGGCACTGTTTCCCTTCGGCACTTGGGATGCGCTTAAAGAACGTTATCAAATCAATGTGTTTCAGAATTGTAGTGTAAAAACAGTAAAGGGAGATACCAAAACGATCACTCTATCAGACGGCACAACGCGCTCCTATGACAAGATTCTGATCGCTACCGGATCCAGAGCGTTTTTGCCGCCAATTGAAAATCCATTTGCAGAAAAAACTATGACGATGCGCACTTTGGCCGATGCAGAGGCACTGAAGCATCGTTTGGAGCAGGGCAATATCCAACGTGCCGTTGTGGTTGGGGCTTCCATGACGGGGATCAAGGTAGCGGAGCTATTATGGCAAAAGGGGATCGATACCGTGCTGGCAGATGCGGCCGATCAATTGTTTCCTTTGGCTGCTTACCTGGAAACTGCTGCGCGGATCTCTCAAGCTCTACAGGCCAAAGGTCTGCAATTGCTTTTGCAGGCGCCTTTGCGCCGTGTTGCGGCACAGGGAGACAACATGGTGGTGCATTTGGGGGAAGAACAGGCAATCTCTGCTGATCTTTTGGTGGTATGCGTGGGTGTAAAGGTGGATTTCTCGCTGATCGACCAAAAGCAGATCCAAACCAATCGGGGCATCTTAGTGGATACGCATATGGAAACTTCCGCCTCCGGTATTTATGCTGCCGGCGATTGTGCAGAAGGCTGGGATATCCAAAGCAGCCAACATCGTATCATTGGTTTATGGGCCAATGCCGCCTATCAGGGGCATACCGCCGGCTGCAATATGGCGGGCGGGCAAGCAGATTTCCCCGGTAATATCTTGCAAAACATTAGTCACTTTTGTGATATAGATTTTATCGGCATGGGAGACAACCGGATCAAAGGACAACCCTATATTTATGAAAACAAGAAAAAAGGTTTATATATCCAGGTGGTGCAAGTGCAGGGCAAACCGGTAGGCGTCAATATCTTGGGTAACAGCCGAATCAGCGGTGTGCTCAAAAATTTCTTTCTCCAATGCTTGCAGGAGCCGGTATCACCTAAAATTAGTCATTTGCAGCGAGGCATTCTGTATCGCGAAGGCCTGGATGAAGACTTCATTCAGTTGTTGGAAGGGGGTGCATGCTGATGACGTTTACCAAGGAAGAATTGCTGCAAGCGAAAATTCCCTGCGCGGAAACCGGTATTGAAATAAAAAAAAGCTATTGCGATATGTGTGCCGCACAGGACGCTTGCGGCATCAATTGCTATATTAAGGATGGCCAAATCATCAAGATCGAAGGGGACGAGGAGCATCCCAATAATCATGGGCTGCTTTGCACGAAGGGGTCGATCAACCGTCAATTTGTCTATCGGGCTGATCGGCTGCGCACTCCGCTGAAACGGGTAGGCGCTCGGGGCGAGGGAAAATTTACGCCAATTACTTGGGAACAGGCTTATGCAGAAATAGCAGAAAATCTATTAGGCTACAAGCAGGATTTCGGGCCGGAATCGGTAGCCTTTTTTTCCGGCTTTACCAAATGGTACCGTCCGTTTTTGCAGCGTTTTGTGCATAGCTTTGGCAGCCATAATTACGGAACAGAATCCAGCAGCTGCTTTACTTCTGCCATGATGGCCTGGCAGGTAGCAACGGGACGTTCTTTTGCAGGCAGCCCGGCCGGAGCCGGTTTATTTTTGGCTTGGCCTTATAACTCCTATTACTCCAGCTATCTGGCGCCGGAAGGGCAGCGGAAGTTTCGGGAGCAGGGGGGGAAGATCATTGTCATCGACACGCGCCGGGTGCAGGCAGCGGAAAAGCTGGCGGATCTGTACATTCAGCCCAAGCAGGGGACAGACGGCGCTTTGGCGCTGGCAATCGCCAATATTTTGATCGAGAAGGATTGGATCGACCATGATTTCATCGACCGCTATGTGTACGGCTTTGCCGAATATGCCGCCTATTGCCGGGATTTTAACGAAAGCAACATTGAGCAACTTACCGGTGTGCCCTATGGGCAGGTATTGCAGATTGCCCAGATGATTCACCAGTGTAAAGGGCCGATTCATATCAAACAAAGCGCCTCTCCCTTGGTGCATCATGTTAATGGAATGCAGAATTATCGGGCGATTATGGCTTTGACCGCCATCACCGGCAGCTATGATACCAAGGGTG
>CAYOVS010000199.1:0-3640 GCA_964407445.1 uncultured Peptococcaceae bacterium | reverse complement strand
GTGCAGTCCTGGATGGCCAACAGTTTTCCAGACTGACTTTTGCAGAAACAATTTTTGAAAACTGCAACTTGACAAATATGACGTTTCACCAATCCTATTTTAGCGACGTTATTTTTGATTCTTGTAATTTTTCCAATAGCATTTTTGCGGATAATCGGTTTCAACGGTGTCGTTTTTTTAATGTGAAAAATACCGGTGCGGATTTTAGCAACAGCAAGCTAAGTCATGTGGTCTTGTCGGAAAGTATCTTTCGCTATGCTAATTTCAATAAGGCGAAATTTGATATATGCCTGCTGCAAAAATGCGATTTTAGCGAGGCTTTTTTAGCGGAATGTACGTTAAAGTCGTTTTTATTGGAAGATTCTCAGTTTAAAGGTACAGAATTTTTTCGCACCTCTTTAAAAGGGATAGATTTTACCGATTGTGTTTTGGAATCCATTGTGGTTTCTCAGGAGAAAACAGAGCTGCGCGGTACGATCGTGACTCCTTGGCAGGCGATCGAATTGGCAAAACTGCTGGAAATTGTGATCAAAGAATAAGCATAGCGGTTTGGAAAGTAGAAAGGGCAGTGAATCATTGAAAAAAATTGTTGCAGTCATCTTGCTGGGCGCGATGTTGCTCTGTCTGGTTTGTATCTATCTGATTGGCGGCATGGTGGGCGTATATGCCTGGAATCTGGCTGTTTTTATTTTTGCGCCCTTAGCCTTATTGGCAGCGCTAGCCCAGTTTCTGTTGCTGCTGGTACGATTGTTTAAGAAGAAGCCGATATGGGCAAATCTCATTTTTGGGACATGCTTTCTATTGCTATCCTGGCCGCTGGGCATTCTTTTTGGTTTGATCCCGCTGGTTTATCCGGATAGTGCCGATCCTGATATGGGGATAACAATCGCCATGCCGGTGGCGCAGCCGGTTCTTTTTGGCGGAGAAACATTTCGGTCGCATGCCGTTTGGCCTTCCGAACGCTATGCCTACGACATTTTGGTCACACCCTATGATAGTGATAGTACGGTGTTAGAAGAGTATGGGATATACAACAAAGAAGTAGTCTCGCCAATCGCGGGTACGGTTATTGCAATGGAAAACGACGAGGTAGATATTCCACCCCACAGCGAGATGTTTCAAAGCGCTCTGGGAAATTATCTTTTCTTGGAAATTGATGCTACGGGAACCTATTTGATTTTAGCCCATTTTAAGCAAGGCAGCCTTGCTGTTGCAGTAGGGGAGCATGTTGAGGCCGGTACATATCTTGGCCGGGTAGGTAATTCGGGCACTACCTCTGAGCCTCATTTGCATGTGCAGCATCAGCGCAATGATCCGTCGACCATGCTTTTTCCTACCTGTGCCCAGGGCTTACCAATTTATTTTCAAGAATAAATATAGGGGGCGTATAACATGATCAACAAAAGCGATCTTACCCGAGACGCCTTTATGTTACGCAAAGGGATGGCAAACTGCGGCTATGATTGGTGGTGGCATTCCTTTACAGGCCGTCATGCGGTTACCGGTGCGGAAAAAGGCTTTTTTATTGAGTTTTTTGGCTGCAATCCTGGGTTGGCTGGGGCGGAGCCGATCTTGGGCCAATTGCCGCAAAATCAGCAAGATGGTCGGAAACCCTCCTATCTGATGGTAAAAGCAGGAGCTTGGGGGGAGGATGCCGCTCAATTGCATCGGTTTTTTGGCTGGCAGCAGGTGAAAATGACAGCAGATGCGCCTTTTTCGGTGCAGGCGGGGGATTGCTTTGTCAGCGAGACCCGGCTATGGGGCAGCGTATCGGTATCTGCGGCGGATGCGGCAGCCCACCCGGAGTATTTGTGCGACGGGGGAAGCATGGAATGGGATCTTACTGTTGAAAAGCAAATTGCCTATCATGTGGGCTACGGCGCCAGCAAACTGTTGCGGGCAAGTGGCGCTTTTGAGATGTTTTGGCATGCGGAAGGGATGAAAACCCGGTATCGTGGGCAGGTGATCTGGAACGGCCAGATCTATCATGTCAGCCCTGCTACTTGTTACGGCTATGCCGATAAAAACTGGGGCAAGGATTTTACCAGCCCCTGGGTGTGGCTTTCCTCCTGCAATCTAACCAGCAAAATCACAGGGAAAAAGCTGGAAAACAGCGTCTTTGATATTGGCGGCGGCCGCCCCAAAATTGGCTGTATCGCGCTTTCCCGCAAGCTGCTATCGGCATTTTGGTACGAAGGAAAAGGCTATGAGTTTAACTTTTCCAAGTTTTGGACGCTGACCAAAACCAGCTTTGATTGCCGTGAAACAGAAACGCAGATTGTTTGGCAGGTTTGCCAGCAAACGCCGCTGCATCGCATGGAAACCAACATTACCTGCGAAAAGAAAGATATGCTGCTGATTCACTATGAAGCGCCGGATGGCCAAAAGCGCCATAACCGCCTGTGGAACGGCGGCAACGGTGTGGGAACCGTCAAGCTGTACCGCAAGCGTTTTGGCGGGTGGAAGCTGATCGATCATGTATCTGCGCAAAATGTTGGCTGCGAATATGGCGAATATGACACAGCGCTATAGGGGCTTATTAGTAGGTTGCGGCACAAATTGAGTACTCCATGGATCGTTCTGTCAACGAAGTATTCCTCTTGGCCGCGATGTTGAGCATTTAGACGGCTTTTCTACCATGCCCGCATTACGGAATAGCAGATGATCAGCCCCCAGTCAGGCTTTGTTTGTCAGCAGTCTTTGCAACGCTTCTGCAAATGCCTTGTCTTGGGCGGGGGTGCGCTTGGCCGGGCCTTTGAGATGGCCGCCGGTGCGGCGGATCTTTTTGGCGGTGTGCCGCGCTAGCAGCAGCCCGTCGATATTGCCGGCGGTGTATTCCATGCCGTTTTGGCTGAGCACCCGCGCTTGCCGAGCCAGGCACATTGCCGCCAGGCCATAATCCTGCGTGACAACGATATCGCCCCGCTGTAGCAGATTGACCAAAGCAAAATCTACGCTGTCCGCACCTTGGGAAAAGGTGAGCGTTTTGGCGCCCGGCTTTTCCAATACATGGGAGGTATCGCAGAGAAGCAGGCATTCGATGTGATGCTGTTTTGCTGCTGCCACAGCGATATCTACCACCGGGCAGCCGTCGGCGTCGATCAAGATTCTCATTTGTTTTGCAGCCTTGCCAGTATTGTTTCATCCGCCGGGCAGAAAGCATAGTTTGAAATCTCAGCCACAGTGATCCACTGCATCGCCTTGTGCTCCAGCAGCTGGGGTACGCCTTGGGCGATGGTGGCGTTGAACAGCGTCAAATGGACGGTGATATCCGGGTATTGGTGTACCACCTCCATGAAGGTGTTGCCTACGGCAAGCGTGATGGCCAGCTCCTCCTGGCACTCGCGGATCAGCGCTTGTTCTTTTGTCTCATTGTGTTCCACCTTGCCGCCTACAAATTCCCAGAGCAAGGCTCTTGCCTTTGTTGCTGGCCGCTGACAGATCAAAAATTTATCGTTGTCCCAGATCAGGGCGGCTACTACTTCGATCATATTTTGGCCTCCAAAAGTGTGATAGTATCTTTGTGCTTTTCCAAACGCTCTAAATCCTTTTGCGATAGCTGTTGTGTCGCAAATCAGCCAGCTTGACTTTGTGGGCAGTCTCGTTCTGCCGTCAGTTCGTCCATGATTAACCACAATCC
>CAYOVS010000198.1:0-3669 GCA_964407445.1 uncultured Peptococcaceae bacterium | reverse complement strand
GTACAATATTCAGCTCTTTGCTGGCGCAAACAGCATCTTCCGCAAACATTTCATAAAAATCGCCCAGACGGAAAAAGAGCAAACAATCGCTGTATTGCTCTTTCACGGCTTGATATTGACGCATCATTGGTGTTACAATAGTCACGCAAACCTCCCTTTCCGCAATAACGCGCTACCCACAATAGCAATGGCGCAAAACGGTTTTCGGCAGTTTTGGCAGGACACTTACGATCCAATTAAGCAGTTTGTCCGCCCTTAAACTGCGAAGGCGAATAATCGGTAAGAATAATGCCGTCGCCTTTGATCAACGCAACCTTCAAGGGACTGGCGGCAATTTCCGCCGGAACGGTAGCCACCATATCCGCAATACGGATCTGCTGGGCGGCCATGGTCTGGGCGATAATAAAGCAGCTTCTGTCCCCTTCTGCGCCGGCATGGAGCACCCCGCGGCAAGCTCCCATAATCACGATATTCCCAGAGGCCAGCACTTCGCCTCCGGCATTGATATCCCCCATAACCACAGCATTGCCACGCACCGAAATTTTTTGTCCGCTGCGCACACTGCGGCTAAGCAGCACGCTATCGCCGCCGGTGGCCTGATAGACAACCTCTTGCTTTTCATCGGTAGGCAACGTATGGGGAATCGGCCGTCCTTTCACCAAATGATATTTTGTCAGGATCTGTTCAATAATGTCCAGTTGCTCGGAGGAAAAAACGGACGGATTGCCGATGATATATTCCGCATTGCTAAAAAAATCGCCGCTGCGCTGTAATTTATCTTCCAAAAGGAAACACACTTCTTTAAAAGTGGAATCCTGATTATCAAAAGTAAAGATCAGGCCATGTTTACTGCCCTTGATCTGCACTACATTATTACTCATACCTGCTGCCTCCACATCAAAATAGCCTTTTCTTGATCTGAAACGCCAAACATACAACTTTACTTTTTCGCCAAAATAGGCAATAATTCCTGCAAAAAGCAGAAAGGATAAGCAAATGCGACACGGTTTTGATGAAATCAACAAAAGAATGAAAAAAGCCATCACCCGCCATGCCATGCTTGCTGATGAAACCCCGGTTATGGTGGGCTTATCCGGTGGCAAGGATAGCATGACCCTTCTCTATGCGCTCAAGCAGTTTCAAAGAATCTCCAAATACAAATTTCCTTTGGCGGCAGGCCATGTTTCTTTGGGCTTTCCCGCCGATGATCTCACCTTGATGCAGCAATACTGCGATTCTCTGGAAGTGCCTTTTTTCTATGAAAAGACCCAGATCGGCCAATTGGTCTTTGAGATTCGGCAGGAAACAAACCCCTGCTCACTTTGCGCCAAAATGCGGCGCGGCGCACTGAACACCCTGGCAAAGGAAAACGGGTATTCCAAAATTGCTTTGGCACACCACCAAGACGATGCTGTGGAAACCCTACTGCTCAACAGCTTTTTTGAAGGGCGAATCGCCTCCTTTAATCCGGTTACCTATTTGGATCGCATGGATCTGACGGTAATTCGTCCCTTTGTCTATGTACCCGAAGAGCAGATTCGCTATTTTGCCCGCAAAAACGATCTGCCTGTCAGTCAAAGCAATTGCCCCCACAACTGCGAAGGCAAGCGACAGGAAATGAAAGCTCTGCTCCATCAAATGGAACAGCTGGCGCCAATGGGCAAAGACCGAGTTTGCGGCGCACTGGACCGGCAATTTGGCCATCGCTGGGATGGCAAGGGTGGTTTGCTGACAAAGGAGGAAGAGCAATGATTCTTGTCAGTGGTTGTCTGGTTGGGGAAAACTGCAAATATCACGGCGGCAGCAATGACCATCCGGCAGTGCGGCAGTATCTGCAAGGCAAAGAATATCTTACCGTTTGCCCGGAGCTTTTAGGCGGTTTGCCGGTGCCCAGACCGCCGGTAGAGCTGCAAGGCGGCGGCGGAAAGGCTTTTTGGCAGGGACAAGCGCGGGCTATGGCCAAAGATGGACAGGATTGCAGCGCCCAATTTGCCGCAGGAGCCAATGCAGTATTGCAGCTATGCCTGGAGCAACAAGTCCAATTGGTCATCCTCAAAGAAGCCAGTCCCAGCTGCGGCAGCAGCCAAATATACGATGGCAGCTTTTGCGGCGGCAAAATCCCCGGCCAGGGAGTTTGCGCCGCGTTGCTGCAAGCAAACGGGATCACCGTCATCAGCGAGGATCAGCTTTTTGCGGAACCGAAGCAGCTACTATAGTTATACTGTAGTATATTTATCGCTTGCTTCAGATTATGCACAATACTTTATTCAAAAAAAGAGAAAATTCACAAAGAATCTGTATTATTTTGCGAATTTCTTTTTTCCAGTTTATGTGATATAATAAAAACTAATTAAACAATCCCGACAGCCCAATCCGTCTCTTGATGATCAACAGCTTGAAGGAGGAGACCACACATGACAAACGATTATATGATCAGTTGCTGTTCTACTGCCGATTTGGCAGCAGAGCATTTTGAAAAAAGGAATATTCACTATATTTGCTTCCATTACTCTCTCGACAATAAGCAATACGCAGATGATTTAGGAAAATCACTTTCCATTGATGATTTTTACAAAGCGATGGCAGCGGGAGCGGAAACAAAAACGTCTCAGGTAAACGTTGCTGAGTTCATTGATTATTTTACACCGTTTTTAGAAGCAGGCCAAGACATCCTGCACGTTTGTCTATCCTCAGGAATTTCCGGCGTGATCAATTCCGCCAATATTGCCCGGGATACCTTATCCGAAAAATATCCGGACAGAAAAATTTACATTGTGGATTCCCTTGGGGCATCCTCCGGATATGGCCTGCTCATGGACAAGCTTGCAGATCTGCGTGAGCAAGGCCTGAACATTGACCAACTGTATGCATGGACAAAGCAGCACCGTCTGGAATTGCACCACTGGTTTTTCTCTACCGATTTGACCTTCTATATCAAGGGCGGACGCATTTCCAAAACAGCCGGAGCAATCGGCACGATAATGAATATTTGTCCGCTGCTGAATATGGACAATTTGGGGCGCTTGATTCCCCGGGAAAAGATCAGAACAAAGAAAAAAGTAATCCGGGAAATTGTCAACAGAATGGAAGAAAACGCTCAGGAGAGCCTGGACTATAGCGGCAAATGCTACATCTCCCAATCCGCTTGTTATGAAGACGCCCAGGAAGTGGCCAAACTGGTAGAAGAAAAGTTTCCTAAATTAAACGGCAAAGTGGAAATCAACAACATCGGCACAACCATCGGCAGCCATACCGGGCCGGGAACGATCGCTCTGTTTTTCTGGGGCAAGCCCAGAGTGGACTAATTCTATTCTTATCTATTTTCCAACACAGTTCTTACATTATCCAACAAAATGAACCTATAATAATGGTTCATTTTGTTGGATTTTTTTTGCAGTTTTGCGCAAGCTAATTCATAAATGCCGGAGACTACAGCAGCGCATCTGCAAAAGGGGCAAAACTTATGAACGGCTTTCAGGGCAAACACAAACAGGGCGCATATTTTGAAGGCTGGTATATAAAACAGCAGGGCAATGGTCACACCCTTGCCATGATTCCCGCCTATCATATTGATCAAGCAGGTAACCGTTCCGCTTCCCTGCAAATCATCACGGAACAGGGAGCAACGGTGATTTCCTATCCCGCTTCAGCGTTTCAGGCCCAAACAGA
>CAYOVS010000197.1:0-3683 GCA_964407445.1 uncultured Peptococcaceae bacterium | reverse complement strand
GGCCTGCTTTGATGATTTCCTGGTGAGATTGCAGCAAGCCGGGTTGGAAATCCCCGCGCCGCATATTGCCAATTCTGCTGCGGTGGTGATGCTGCCGGAAAGTCATTATCACTTGACCAGAGGGGCTGCTTTACCGTGCGGCGCGTATCCTTCGGAATATGTCAGCCGGGAAAAAATCGATCTGCATTTTGCTATGAGCTGGAAAGGCCGGGTGGGCTTTGTCAAAAAAGTTGGCGCCGGATATCCGGTGGGCTATGGCTGCACCTTTGTGACCAAACGGCCTTCGGTGATCGCCTCCCTGGGGACGGGCTATGGAGATGGTTATTTGCGGGCTTTGTCCAATAAAGGAATGGTCTTGATCCATGAAGAACGGGCGCCGATCATCGGTTCGGTATGTATGGATCAAATGATGGTGGATGTAACGGATCTGAGCGATGTGCGTACCGGTGATGAAGTGGTATTCTACGGAAAGCAAGGTGACGCCGAGCTAAAGGTGGAAGAACTGGCGGCTTTGGCCGGTACGGTGCATCACGAGCTGTTTGCACCGCTGCATACGCGTATCCCCCGGATTTATTTGGAAAACGGCAGAGAAATGGAGCCTGGGGCAAAAGTTGGCGTCAACAGCTTTGGACAAGCTTTTGGCCAATCCTATGGTGAGAATTTAGCGGCTTATTATGGGGCATAGCAGTAGGGAAACCCGCTGTTTTGCATAGAGGAGAAAATAAAAATTTTGGAGGTAGATTTATGAGCAAGAAAATTTGGTTATTGCTGTGTATCTTAGTTATATCTGCGGCTTTGGTAGCGGCTTGCGGCGGTGGTCAAGACGCCAATACCGGCAATGATCAGCCAGCGGATGCCGGCGATGCAGGCGCTTCCGATGAAGGCGATATCATTATCGGCGTTCCCACAATGCTGACCGGTAACGGCGCGCAAATGGGTGTACATATCACCAACGGTACGGAAATGGCAATTGCCGAGATCAATGCTGCGGGCGGCGTGTTTGGCCGTCAGTTGAAGACAGTTTATGCTGATTTAAAGAACGGTTCCTCTGAGGATGCGGTTGCCGCTGCCGAGCTGATGTATAATCAGGGTGCGGTCGTCAATCTGCCCGGCGCTTTTTATGGCAGCTCCGCCGTTTATGCTTTCGGCAAATATGACATGCCTTTCCTGTTCAACAATGCGGAAAGCAATACCACTGACGCTTATTTGGAAAACCCGGAACAGTATTCCAATGTTTTCATGATGATCTGCGACGAATTTTCCTATGGCCCCTACGCTTTCAATATCATGACTACGCAGGATTACGAATACCCCAATCAAAAGGTCGCGATCCTGGGTGGCGATACCAATTATGATATGAACATCAAAGCCGGGATCAAAGAATCTGCTGAAGCCGGCGGTTGGGAAGTTGTTCTGAACGACACCTATGTGTATGGTAATACTGAATTTGGCGCACAGTTGACGAAGATTCGTGCGGAAAACCCGGCGATTATCTTTGCTGTAACCACTTCTTTGGATACCGCTGTTGCGTTCACCAACCAATTTTTTGAAAACCCCACTGATTCTCTGCTGTTTGTCCAATTTGTTCCTTCTTCCCCCGAGTATAAACAATTACTGGGCGACAAATGCAATGGCGTCATGTGGTGCACCTGCGTCAACGTGCTGCCCGATCAGAAGGAAGCTTGGGACGCCAAATACACCGAGCTGTACAGTGCGGAGCCCGGCACCTATTCGTACATTTCCTATGATATGGTTTATGTTTGGAAACAGGCTGTTGAGGCTGTTGGCAGCGTAGACGACTATGCCGCGATCAATGCCTACATCGAAGCTTCCGCTGAGCATCCCTTTGCCGGTTTATGCGGCAATTATGCCATCAATCCGGATCGGCATGACGGAATGTCCAGCCTGGACACGGTTCCCATGCATATGTTCCAGATCCAGGACGGCAAAGACGCTTTGCTTTATATGTCCGATAAAACCATGGACGGCCAGTTCCAGACTCCTTGGTGGCTCCAATAGTTTGACGAATCATTTTTTGGTTGGGGAGTGTCGATGATACTCCCCAACCCTCCTCTTGGTTTTTATAGCGTTTTGCAAATCTGCTGCCAAAGAGCTTGTGTCAATTTTTTTGACCAAGGGCTTTTTGCTGTTTATCATAAGTGTAGAGGTGAGAGAGTGGCTAGTATTCTTTCGATAAAAAATGCAACATTGAAATTTGGCGAGCTGGCAGCCATCAATGATTTAAGCTTTGATGTGAATCAGGGCGAAATTTTGGGGATTGCCGGGCCAAACGGAGCCGGTAAGACAACCTTATTTAATTTGATATCCGGTGTTTATCATGGAGAAGGGGAGATCTCTTTTCAAGGCGAGCATATAGAAAAGCTGTCTACACATCAGATTTGCCATAAGGGCATCGCCAGAACATTTCAGGCGCCGATTGTTTTTTCTACCATGACTGTAAAAGAAAGCATCCTGATTGGTGCGTATTACGGATCCACTGTGCATAAAAATGACGCCAATCGGCAAACGCAAGAAATCATGAATTTCTTTTCTCTGACAGAAAAAGCGGATACCACTTTGCAGCATGTCCGCTTATTTGATAAAAAGCTGGTCATGATTGCGGCAGCTTTGGCTACCCGGCCAAAGTTGTTACTGCTGGACGAGCCATTAGGCGGCTTGAGTCCTACTGAAATTGTGGCTAGCGTAGAGTATTTTCAAAAAATCAACAAAGAGTTGGGCGTAACGATTATTGTAATTGAGCATATAATGAAATTTCTTATGGCGATGTCCGATCGGATGATGATTTTGCACAACGGCAGCAAGATCGCAATGGGATTACCATCCGAGGTGGCAAAGGATAAGAATGTAATTGAAATATATTTGGGAAAGGACTATGCCGATGCTGCAAATTCGTGATATCGAAACCTACTATGGGGATGTGCAGATTATTAAGGGCGTGTCGCTCCATGTGGAACAGGGTGAGCTGGTGGCCATGTTTGGCCCCAATGGGCATGGCAAAAGCACCCTGCTAAAGGCGATCTGTGGTTTGCTGAAGCCCAGCACCGGATCGGTAGAGTTTATGGGCAGCTCCATTGTGGGTATGCCTACACATAAAATTGTGGAAATGGGTCTGGTCTATGTGCCGGAGGATCGGCACTTGTTCCCGGAAATGACGGTGATGGAAAATCTCAAGCTGGGCGCCTATATTCCCAATGCCCGCAAAAAGCAAAAGGAAAATCTGGAGTTTGTCATGGAGCTTTTTCCTAAGCTGCAAATATTGGAAAAACAAACTGCAGGCACCTTGTCCGGGGGCGAAGCCAGAATGCTGACCATTGGTCGCGGCTTAATGTCTGATGCCAAGCTGTTGTGTATTGACGAGCCTTCTCTGGGGTTGGCGCCAAATCTGCGGGTGGATGTGTTTCATAAGATTGAGGAAATCAAAAAACGCGGTATCAGCGTTTTATTAGTAGAACAAAGTACCACTATGGCTGCGGATATGGCGGATCGAGTCTATTTGCTGGAAGATGGGCAGATCGTTTTCCAGGGCAGCCGGGAAGAAGCCAAGGGCAATCAAAGATTTATGGAAACTTTCCTGGGAATTGCATAATTTCCGGAGGTCTTGTTAAAACGATTCTGTAAAAGGTAGGTGAAGCAGGTTTGCAAGTCATATTTAGCTTGTTGGT
>CAYOVS010000196.1:0-3728 GCA_964407445.1 uncultured Peptococcaceae bacterium | reverse complement strand
GGTGCTGGGCCTTATCAGTTTGAGAAATACGAGAATAAAACCGTGTACTTTGTGGCAAATCCTTACTATTATAAAGGCGAGCCTAAAATCAAGCACTTGCAGTTTAAAGAAACCCCGGCGGGCGATCGGATCACCGGCGTGGTCTCCGGTTTGATCGATATTACCGATCCTTCTTTTTCCGCCCAGACCATAGACGAAATTTCCCAACAGAACAGCAATGGAGCGCTTTGCGGCGACAAGCTTTATACCGCAACCGTGGATCATCTGGGGTATGGCTATATCGGCATCAATGGGGCTACCGTCAATGTGGCGGGCGATCCCGGTTCTTTGGCCTCCCGCAATCTGCGCAAGGGACTGGCCACGGTGCTGGCGGCATACCGGCCCTTGTCGGTAAATAGCTACTATGGCCAAGAAGCAGAGGTGATCGAGTATCCCATCTCTGCGGTTTCCTGGGCGGCGCCGCGGCAGACCGATGATGGCTACCAGCAGGCATTTTCGGTGGATGTAGACGGCGCGCCGATTTACGCCCCGGATATGGATGCGGAGGCCGGTTATCAGGCGGCTTTGCAAGCGGCAATCGGCTTTTTGCAGGCGGCCGGTTATACCTTCGATGCTGCTGCCGGCCGGTTTACCGCCGCCCCGGAAGGCGCTAAGCTTTCTTATGAGCTTGTTGTGCCCGGCGAAGGGGTAGGGGATCATCCCGCTTTGATTTTGAGCACCAAGGCCAAGGAAGCGCTGGCCTCCATCGGCATTACCCTGACGGTTACCGACCCCAGCGATACCAATGCACTATGGGATAGTATGAACGCCAATACCCAGGAGCTGTGGTGTTCCGCTCGGGATTGCACCATCGATCCGGATTTATATCAGCTTTATCATTCGGAAATGATTGGCATTGGCAATTATGCCAATATCAGCGACCCGGAGCTGGATCAGTTGATTCTGTCTGCCCGGGCCAGCGACGATCAAGCCTACCGCAAGTCGGCTTATGGAGCTTGCTTTGATTTGATTATGGATTGGGCAGTGGAAATCCCCCTGTATCAGCGCAAAAACTGTGTGCTTTTCAGTGCGGATCGGATCAATATGGATACGCTTACCCCGGATATTACCACTTTTTGGGGCTGGTATCGGGATATTGAAACCTTGGAAATGCGCTAAAAGCCTTTTGACCCAGCCGATATTGCCCGGCAACCCAGTGCAGTGCAGCATTGGGGAGATTGCCGCAAAAAAAAAGCAGAGCCCCGGACCTTTGTCCGGGGCTCTTTTGCTGATTGCTGATTGCTGATTGCTGATTGCTATTGTGCATGGCGTATGGTATTACAGTGGGGTATCCGCTTATTTTTGCTCATTCACATACAGCTTGACCCGGCTTTGAATGATGGATGCAGCGTCGGCCGCGCTTTTTTGCCCGGCAAAATAAGAGGCGGCCTCCTCCTGGATGATTTTAAGGATGTTTTGATCTACGTTCATCACGCCGGTCAGAGAGTTGATCAGATCTTCTATTTGTGCAATATCCTCTTGGCTGGCCGCGTATACCTTAAAGTTATGCCCGGATACATCCAGATCCAGCACCGGTTGATCTAGAACAACGCCGTTTTCGTCGGTATAGGTTTGTTTTTCCATGGATTTTTGCATTTTGTTATCGAAAGCTTTTTGATTGGTGGGGAATCCGTAATACAGATATTTTTCCTGGTATTCCTGGGTAAGCGTGGTGCGAATAAACTGCCACGCGCCATCCTTATCGGCGCATTTGGAGGACATGGCCAGCCCGGCGTTGAGCGTGGCCACCGAGCCGATTCCGCCCTGACTGGGGAAGCCGATAAAGGTCAAATCGCCGTTAAACAACGTCTTGTACAGCAGGTAGTCGTTGGCCTCTGCTAGAGAGATGGGAGCCAGCAGCATCTGACCGCTGTAGAGCAGTTCAAAATCGCTGGGAGCCTCTTCATAATCTTCCCAGTTGATTTCTTGGGGGAAGCTGCCTGCAAATTCCAGCAGCTTGGCAAATTCGCCGTCGTCAAAATGGCAGCTTCCCTGCTGCCAGTCGATATAATCGTTCATGTTCATCACGCAGGTGTAATATAAAATATTGTCCCGGGTCAGATTGGCAAAGGCCTTCATTCCGGAGTGGGCGGCTAAAACCTGGTTCATCTGGTCAATGCGCCAGCCCTTCTCTTTGCCCACCAGTTTGCCTGGGCCCGCAACCGTAAAGACCTGAAAGCCGGGGACTACCTGATACAGCTTGCCGTCAATTTCCGTGGCTTTGAGGATGCTGCCCACCAAGGCTGTTCTACCGCCCAGCGTGGTATCGTTGTCGATGTAGGGATACAAATCCTCCAGCAGCCCTTTGGCGGCGTATTGTTGCAGGGGCAGGCTGTTGGTATCCAAGATATCTGGCACCTTGCCGGAAATAATCTCCGTGTTGAGCTTGAGCAAACCGGCCTGCCAATCATCGTTGGTGTTGTACTGGGAATAATCTTCAATGTGAATCCGGTATCTGTTGCTGGTTTTGTTAAATTGGATGATGGCGTTGCGCAAATCGGAGCTAACCCACAGGCTGGCCATGGTCAAATCGGTTTTTTCCTCGATTTGGTCGGCGGCAGTTTTGGTGAGCAAAATCAATTGCTGCGCCTCTGCTCCTTCGCCGCCATTGTAGCCGCTGGTGCAAAGAAGCTTGTCGCCGGCCAGAGGCATCACGCTGCGAATGCTGTCGCCGTTAATATCCGCGTCCAGCCAATCCAGTAGCTTGATATTGCTTTTTTGCGACAGGCTGTAGCCAAAGAAGCCGTTGGAATCCCGATCATAAAAAGTGTATTCCTCGTTGCCACTGTATATTTCAGTGGTGCTGGAAGGCAGAACGATTGTTTCGCCAAAGCTTTTTTGGTCAAATTCCACCGGTTTTACCACCATTCCCTGCTGGCCGTAGGAAATCAGAGCTATTTTGCCATCGCCCAGACGAATGATTTTATTGGGAGAATCGCTATCGTCCAGCTTAAAAAGCAGTTGCCCATTTTGATCGCCTACGAGGAGCTGGTTTTGGCCGTTGGTGATGTAAATATTCCCTGCATCGTCCAGTGCCAGTGAGGAGACGGCAGCGTATTCTGTGTCCGCCAACCAGGGGGTGATGTCGATGGCGGCGGCTTGACTGCTGTCGCTGTTTAATTTGCGCAAAAAGGAATACATGCCGTCGTCAACCCATTCGCCGCTGGCGGTGGTATGGTAGGCGCTGGCCGATTCGGCTACCCAAAGGGCGCCTTGCCCATCCAAGGCCAAGCCAACAAGAGAACAATTGCCGTTTGCACCATCAGGTAAGGACGGCGTCTGATATCCGGTGAGTTTTTGATAGTTGGTGCCGTCTTCGTTGACTGTCGCCAGTTGGTTGCCCCAAACGTCCAGCATTCCTTCATAATAGCCATCCTCACCGGGTTTGGGATCGCTGGGCAGAGCTTCTCTTTGACCGATTACGCCATAAGAGGAAAAGGTGATGACGCCGTCACGGTAGATACTGTAGTCCATGTTGGGCATATCTGCTGGCAGGGAAAAATACTCCGGCAGATAGGTGAATTCTGCCTTGTTGGCGCTGTTGCTGTCCGTCTTGCCGCAGCCACTGCATAATAAGGCGGCGATCAGCAAAAAGCAACAGAGTAATAGCCAGTGCTTTTTGTTTTTAAGAGAAATTTTTGTTGTCATAAGGATGCTCCTTTTACATTTTAACATGATCTTAGAGGTTC
>CAYOVS010000195.1:0-3752 GCA_964407445.1 uncultured Peptococcaceae bacterium | reverse complement strand
GTCCCTGCTGGCTGCCGGTGTGCAACAATTTGCAGACAGCTTTGATCACCGCTTTGGCGGATTTGGCAGTGCGCCCAAATTTCCCGCCGCCCATAATCTGCTGTTCTTGCTGGAATACAGCCAACTGATCAAGAATCCTGCCGCCGGAGAAATGGCGGAATACACTTTGAAGCAAATGTATCGAGGCGGTATTTTTGATCATATCGGCGGCGGTTTTTCCCGCTACTCCACCGATGATAAATGGCTGGCTCCCCATTTTGAAAAAATGCTCTACGACAATGCCCTGCTGGCACAAGCCTATTGCCGCGCCTATCATTATACCAAGCAACCATTTTATCGCATGGTGGCGCAAAGAACACTGGACTATTTGCTGCGAGAATTGCGAGATCCGGCAGGCGGCTTCTATTGCGGGCAGGATGCAGACAGCCGCGGCGTGGAAGGAAAATATTATCTGCTGATCGAAGAGGAAATCAAGGCAGTATTAGGGGAAACTGATGGGGAATTATTTTGCAAACGCTACGGGATCACCAAACAAGGCAATTTTCAAGGGCAAAATATTGCCAATTTGCTCTATACTGTGGAATATGCGCAGGATTATCCCGAAGGCGCACAATGGCGGGAAAAACTGCTGCGGTATCGTCTGGATCGCTTTCCGCTGCATACGGATGATAAAATCTTGACCTCCTGGAACGCAATGGCCATCAGTAGCCTAGCGCAGGCCGGGAAAAGTTTTGAACAACCCCGGTATTTGCAGGCCGCCAAACAGGCGCAAGCCTATCTGGCATCCAAGCTAACCGATCCCCAAGGGCGGCTATGGCTATGCAACCGTCAGGAGAACGGGGGACAACCAGGCTTATTGGACGATTATGCCTTTTACGGCTTGGCCTTGCTGGATCTATACGCGGCAGACGGTAACCCGGAATATCTTACGCAGGCTTTGGCAATCGGCAAAAAAATACCCCTGCTGTTTGCAGATGAACAACAGGGTGGGTATTTTTTAAATGCAATTGATGGGGAACCATTATTGTTTCGGCCCAAAGAGCTGTACGACAACGCCGCACCCTGCGGCAATTCCGCAGCCGCGCTGCTGTTGCTGCAGCTGGCGCAAATCAGCAAAGACACAGCTTTGCAGAAAGCGGCAGAGCAGCAGCAAACCTATATCCGCACCATCGCCAAAGCCTACCCTATGGCGCACAGCTTTGGCTTGCTGGCCTTGGTGCAGGAGCAGCGTTTCTTGCAGCAGCGCCTGTAGGCGCAAGTGCTACTTTGCCGGTTTCACCTCTGCTGCACAATCTGCGGAGCCTTCGCTTTGGAGAATCTCCACACCGTGAACCAATGCAGAAATGGCATATTCCAAATTTTCCCGCACAGCTTTAGGACTGCCGGGCAGATTGACGATCAGCGTCCGTTTGCGAATGGCCGCCACCGCCCGGGAAAGCATGGAGCGGCGGGAATATTGCAGGCTAAAGGTGCGCATGGCTTCCGGGATGCCGGGAGCCAACCGTTCCGCTACCGCCATGGTGGCCTCCGGGGTAACGTCCCGGGGCGAAAATCCGGTGCCTCCGGTGGTCAACACCAGCTCCGCCTGGTTTTCATCGCAAATCCGCCGTAGCTCGGCGGAGAGCATTTCCAGCTCATCCGGCAAAATCAAACTTCTCACCACCGTAAAGCCTGCCGCTTGGGCAATCTCACAGGCCACCGGCCCGGATAAATCCTCTCTCTCTCCCGCATAGCCTTTGTCGCTGGCGGTGATTACGATAACTCGGTAGGACATGGCGCTTCCTCCTTAACGATATCCAGTTGCTCCCCGGGATGCAGCGTTCCGCCCTGCAACACCCGGCAAAACACCCCTTCCCGTGGCATGATGCAATCACCCATAATCTGCCGGATCGCGCAACCGTGGTGGCACTCCTTGCCGATTTGGGTCAGTTCCAGCAGCACATTGCCGCTGCGAAAACGCGTTCCCAAGGGCAACGTGCTGAAATCAATATCGGTTACGATCAGATTTTCGCCAAAAGCGCCGTTTTCCACCGGGGCGCCTTTCGCTTTAAAATCCTCAATTTTTTCCCGGTTCAGCAAGCTCACCTGGCGATGCCAGTTTGCTGCATGGGCATCCCCCTCGATTCCCCAATCCACCTTAAGCTGTGCCTCCGCTACATCATGCTTTGGCGTTCCTTTTTGTTCGCTGATGCAGATTGCCCAAATTGTACCCATAGTTATCCTCCCTATTGATGATTGAAGCAAAATACGATTTATCCGCCGATTTGATTCATGTTTTTTGTTTCCGTATGCTCCAAAGCGTCGCCAAAACGATGCCTTTGGGGCTTTTGCTTAATCACATCCCCAATCAGCAGCTTCAGCTCCGCATCACTGCATCCCTGTCGCAGGGGGGTCAGCAAATCACAGCCCCAATCAAAATTGAGACAAAGCTTTAAATGCCCATCCGCCGTAAGCCGCACCCGGTTGCAGCTTTGGCAAAAATTATGGCTAACCGCATCGATCAAGCCAACCGGGATTGGCAAACCGGCAAAAGCATAGTATCTGGCCGGACCATTGCCCAGACGGCGGGAAACCGGCTGCGCCACGCCAAATTCTTGACGCAACACCTGCAAGACTTCCTTGCCAGACACCCCTTGGTAGCGACTGCCCAAGCCAACCGGCATCAGCTCGATAAAGCGAACGAGGATTCCCTTTTGTGCAGCCCAAGCTACCAAGGGAACAATCTCATCCTGATTAAACCCCTTCAGCAAAACCGTGTTCAGCTTCAGCGGCTTGATGCCGATTTGCACAGCACGTTCTATGCCGAACAAAGTACTTTCCAGCTTGCCACCGTGGGTAATTTGCTGGTAGCGCGCCGGATCCAAAGAATCCAAGCTGATGTTCACACCGTCAATCGCCGCCGCCTGCAAGGATTCCGCATATTCCGCCAGCAGTTGCCCATTGGTGGTGACCGTAACCTGCTGGATTCCCGGCAGCTTTTTGGCCTGGGCAATAAAATCCACAGCACCCTTGCGCACCAAAGGCTCACCGCCACTGATCTTTAGCCGGGTTACGCCCAGCTCTGCCATAACGCGGCAAATTCGCAGCAATTCCTCCAAGCGGATGATCTGCTGATGCAACAAAGAGGGCACACCCTCCTCCGGCATACAATAAGAACAGCGCAAATTGCAGCGATCCGTTAAGGATAGGCGCAAATAATCAATGGTACGTCCAAATCCGTCAATCATTTCGCACATATTCCCCCGATTTTCCGCCGCTTTTGCGATAAACACAAAGCTGGCCGATTTCCATGCCCCGGTCAATGGCCTTGACCATATCGTAGATGGTGAGCAGCGCCGCTGCCGCGCCGCTCAGGGCTTCCATCTCCGCACCGGTGCGCGCCGTCACGCGGACGCTGCACACCGCTTCGATCTCATTTTGTTCCTCGTGCAAAAGAAACTCCACTTCACAGCCGGATAAAGGAATAGGATGCGCAAGAGGGATCAGCTCCGGCGTTTTTTTTACCGCCATAATCCCGGCGATTCGGGCAATACCCAGTACGTCGCCTTTTTTGGCCGATCCCTGGGTGATTACGGCAAAGGTTTGTGGCTGCATCCGAATCCGGCCGCCGGCCACGGCCAAACGTTCCGTAATTTCCTTATCGCCCACATTTACCATATGCGCCTGACCGGAGGCATTAAAATGATTCAACTGTTGTTCCATAGAATATTTCCTCCGTATATAATTCTGTTCAAGAATATAGTTTATTAAAC
>CAYOVS010000194.1:0-3774 GCA_964407445.1 uncultured Peptococcaceae bacterium | reverse complement strand
GCCCCACTACAGCATTGAGGTTCGCCCCGTCATAATAGCACAAGCCGCCTGCTTCATGGACGATTTTGGTGATTTCCAAGATATTTTTATCAAACTTGCCCACTGTATTGGGGTTGGTCAGCATCAAACCTGCCGTATCCTCCCCTACCGCTGCCCGCAGCAGCTCCAGATCCACATAGCCTTCCGGATCGGAGGGCACGTTGATCACGGTAAATCCGGCCATCGAAGCAGAAGCCGGGTTGGTACCGTGGGCAGAATCGGGAACAATGATTTTGTTGCGGCCGGTTTCGCCCCGGTTACGCAAGTAGGCTTTGATCAGCAACAAGCCGGTAAATTCGCCATGGGCGCCGGCGGCGGGCTGAAAGGTCATGGCGTCCATGCCGGTGATTTCGGTCAAGGCCTGCTCGGCCAGGGCCAATACCCGCAGGCAACCCTGAACGGTATTTTCCGGCTGCTTGGGGTGCACCTGCGTAAACCCGGGCAAAGCGGCGACTACCTCATTTAGCTTGGGATTATATTTCATGGTGCAGGAGCCCAGGGGATAAAAACCGTCGTTGACCCCATGGCAGCGTTTGGCCAGCTCGGTATAATGCCGGCTGATATCGTTTTCGCCCAGCTCCGGCAGGTCTAAATCGCTTTTGCGCAGACAATCCTCAGGCAAATAGGCCGCCACATCCACCGGCCGCTCCGGCAGCAGGCTGAGGCTTCGGCCGGCGCTGCTTCTTTCAAATAATAATTGCGTCATACCGTCACCTCCCCGATTGCCGCCACCAAATCGGCAATTTGCCGTTGATCATTCATTTCGGTTACACACCATAGCATCCCGCTACCGTCTAACGGCAGTCCGCTCAAAATACCCCGTTTGGCCAATTGTTCTTCCAAATAGGCCGGGGACACGGGACATTCGGTGACAAATTCATGGAAAAAGGGACTTTTATAACGCAAAGCAAAACCAGGGATGGCGCAAATTTGCTCTGCCAATTGATGCGCGCCCTGCAAACACAAGGATGCGGCCTGCCGCAAGCCCTTGCTGCCCATAGCCGCCAGATACACCGAAGCGGTCAAGGCGCACAGCGCCTGATTGGAGCAAATATTGGAGGACGCCTTTTCCCGCCGGATATGCTGCTCCCGAGCTTGCAGGGTCAGCACAAAGGCCCGTTTGCCCTGCTGATCTACGGTTTCGCCCACAATGCGACCAGGCAGCTTGCGCAGCATGGCGCTGGTTGCGGCCATAAAGCCCAGATACGGGCCGCCGAAGCTCAAGGGCATCCCCAAGGGTTGTCCTTCACCCACGGCGATATCCGCGCCGCATTCCGCCGGAGTTTGCAACAAGGCTGCGGCAATGGGATTGATCCCCATGACCATTTTCGCCTTGGTCTGATGTACCAGCTCCGCCAAGCCTGCCGCATCTTCCACCAGCCCCAGATAATTGGGCTGTTGCAGATAAAAGCAAGCCACATCCTCTTGCAGCAATTCCGCAAGGGCTTTTTTATCCACCAAACCGTTTTTAGCGGGCACAACAATCAGCTCCGCGTCCGCACCGTCGCTATAGGTTTGGACAACGCTGATCACTTCCGGCGAAGCGGTAGCGGCAATCAAAGCTTTGGGACGCTTTTTATCCCGGCACATAGCCATAGCTTCCGCTGCAGCGGTAGCCCCGTCATAGACGGAAGCGTTGGCCGCATCCATACCGGTTAAACGGCAAATCATCGTCTGATACTCAAAAATCGCCTGCAAAAGGCCTTGGCTGATTTCCGCCTGATAGGGTGTATAGGCGGTCAGAAATTCTTCCTTGCCGGTAACGCTTTTCACAATGGCAGGGATATAGTGGTTATACGCGCCTGCGCCCCGGAAAATCGACGCAAAGAACTGATTTTCCCCGGCGATTTGCCGCAAAGCACGCTCTGTTTCCAGCTCGCTTTGGCCCGCAGCAATATTCACCTGCTGCAACAGCATTTGCTGCGGCACATCCGCAAACAAGTCTCTGGTGGAGGACAGCCCCAGGAAATCCAGCATTTCCTGCTGCTGCGCCGGGCCTGCCGGTAAATATCCTCCCATATTATGCCTCCTCCTGTTCCTGACAGAAGGCTTCGTATTCTGCGGCGGAAAGCAGCTCGGCAATATCTCCCACATTATCGATTTCCACAATCCAGGCCGTATAAGGATCGGAATTGAGCAGCTCGGGACTATCCGCCAGCTCGTCGTTAACAGCGCAAATATCGCCGCTGACCGGGCAATAAATATCGGAAACAGCCTTGACCGATTCAAAATCGGTGAGCACATCCTCGGCCACTACACTATCGCCAACCTCGGGCAAGGTGATAAACACGATATCCCCCATTTGACTTTGGGCAAAATCGGTGATCCCCACCCGGGCTTTGGAGCCACCCGCCAATAATTTGACCCATTCATGAGATTTGGAGTATTTTAGTTCTTGTGGACATTGCATAATAATTCCCTCCTGTTTATGCTTGAAAGTATTATATATAATAGTAGTAGTAGTGAAAAGACAAAGCTATGGGGACGCAATAAAATCAAATTTTATGGCTCTGACGCAGACGTAACCGAACGGCACGGGCGCGGCGCAAACCGGATGGCGGTGCTGATCTGCGCGGGCGTTGGATTGGACAGGAAGCTTACTTAGCCCGGGAGTACATGGGCAGCGCCACTACCTCCGCCTCCACCCTTCTGCCCCGCACATCCACCGTCAAGGTATCACCCAGCTTGCCATAATCGGCAGACACCAAGGCCATGGCATAAGCGCCGTTCAGATAGGGCAAATGAGTACCAGAGGTGGTATGCCCCACCAACCGATCCCCGGCAAACACCTCTTGGTGCTCCCGGGCAATGCCCCGGCCGGTGATTTTTAGGCCGATCCGGGTGCGGGCAGGTTCGCCCTTGGCCAGGATCGCATCCCGGCCAATAAACTCTTTATTGGTTTTCACCGCAAAGCCCAAACCAGCTTCCAGCGGATCCACGGTTTCGTCCATTTCATGCCCATACAGCGGCATTGCCGCTTCCAGACGCAGGGTGTCCCGGGCTCCCAGGCCACAGGGAATCAGGCCATTATCGGCGCCAGCTTCCAGCAGCGCATTCCACATCCGGGGCGCGTCGGCAGCGGCCACATAAAGCTCATAGCCTTTTTCACCGGTATAACCGGTTTGCGACAGCAGGCAGGGCAACCCGGCTACCTGTAAATTTTCTTGGAAACTATAGTATTTTTGCGGGATATTGCCTTCATCGGTAAGCTTGCGGAGAATTACATCCGCATGAGGCCCCTGCAAAGCAATTTGCGCTACTTGATCAGAAATATCCGCAAAAGTAACATCCCCAAACAAGTGCTGCTGCATCCAAGCCACATCTTTATGACGGTTTCCGGCATTAATCACCACCAAAAACCGTTCCGGCCCCCGGCGATATACCAGCAAATCATCTAAAACACCACCGGCGTCATTGCACATGGGGCTGTAACGCACCCGACCTTCCGCCAGATTGGTAAAATCGTTGGTCAACAAATGATTTAGATTGGCCAAAGCGTCTTTTCCCTCGTAGAGCACCTCGCCCATATGGGACACATCAAATAGTCCGGCTGCCGTACGCACAGCCATATGCTCGGCAATCACTCCTGTGGGGAACTGCACCGGCAATAAATAGCCGGCAAAAGGCACTATTTTGCCTCCTAAGGCAACATGACAATCATAAAGCGGCGTTTTTGCTTCCATATAAACCTCCTTCTTATTAAAAAGGCGCATTGAAATCAATGCGCCTTATGAC
>CAYOVS010000193.1:0-3806 GCA_964407445.1 uncultured Peptococcaceae bacterium | reverse complement strand
GACCGATCTATGGGTGGACCGGGTCGCCTGTTGCAGTTTCATGAAAGCGCTTGACAAAACAACCCGGTTTCCATTATAATTCTTTCTTATATAATGCAACGTAAACAGCGCAATGTCAACAGCAACAACGGCGGCCATCAGGCCGCCTTCTTCAGCAAACCGCAAACAAACGCTGTCGGTCTGCTGCAACGCAAAATACAAAGGAGGCCGTAGTGGATGATCAAACAGTTGTCCCGTTTTGTGGGAGAGTTTAAAAAAGATGCCATACTTACTCCCACCTGTGTGATTCTGGAAGTGGTTTTAGAAGTCTTGATCCCCTTTGTGATGGCTAGTCTGATTGACCAAGGCATCGAGGGGGGCAATCTATCGGTAATTTTCAAGCTGGGTACACTCCTGATCGGAGCAGCACTGCTTTCTCTGGTCTTTGGCGCCTTGTCCGGCTATTTTGCCGCCAGCGCCTCTGCCGGATACGCGCAAAACCTGCGCAAAGCCTTATATTACAAGGTGCAGGATTATTCCTTTTTTAATATGGATAAATACTCCACCGCCAGCCTGATCACCCGGCTGACCACCGACGTGACCAAGGTGCAGATGGCCTTTATGATGATCATCCGCATCGCGGTACGCTGCCCGGTGATGCTAACCTTTTCCCTGCTGATGGCCTTCACCGTCAGCTCTCGCTTGGCTTGGATTTTTGTGGGCGTCATCCCAATCCTGGGCGGTGGGCTCTACCTGATTATGAGCAATGCCCATCCTGTTTTCGAAAAGGTGTTTCGCACCTATGACAAGCTCAACAATGTGGTGCAGGAAAACCTGCGAGGCATTCGGGTGGTAAAATCCTTTGTCCGGGAAGAACACGAAAAAGAAAAATTTTATTCCGTATCGCAAAAAATTTACCAACTATTTAGCAAAGCGGAAAAAATCCTCGCATTCAACAGCCCGTTGATGCAGTTTTCCATGTATTGCTGCATTTTGCTCACCTCTTGGTTCGGCGCCAAGCTGATCGTTGGCGGCAGTTTGACCACCGGCCAATTGGTTAGCCTGATTTCCTACGCCATGCAGATTTTGATGAGCCTGATGATGCTCTCCATGGTGTTTGTGATGATCACCATTTCCCGAGCCTCTGCCGAAAGAATTGTGGAAGCCTTAAACGAGGTTCCCGATATTCAGGATAACGCCGCGCCGGTATTTACCGTAGCCAACGGCGATATCGTCTTTGAAAACGTAGGCTTCAGCTATGCCAAAGACCCGCAAAAGCTTTGTCTCAGCAACATCAACCTACAGATCCGCTCCGGGCAGACCATCGGTATTATCGGCGGCACCGGCAGCTCCAAAAGCACCCTGATCCAGCTTATTCCCCGCTTTTACGACGTTACCTGCGGCCGGCTGCTGGTAGGCGGCGTGGACGTGCGGCAATACGATCTGACGGCGCTGCGTCGGCAGGTGGCCATGGTGCTGCAAAAGAACATTCTCTTCTCCGGCAGCGTCAAAGACAATCTGCGCTGGGGCGATGAGACGGCCGATGACAGCCAAATGGAGGACGCCTGTCGTCTGGCGCAGGCCGACGGCTTTGTCCGGGAGTTTGCCCAAGGCTACGACTATCACATCGAGCAAGGCGGCTCCAACGTATCCGGCGGCCAGCGGCAAAGGCTGTGCATCGCCCGGGCCTTGCTCAAAAAGCCCAAAATCCTCATTCTGGACGACAGCACCTCTGCGGTAGATACCAAAACCGACGCACTGATCCGGCAAGCCTTCCGGGAGCAGTTGGCCGATACCACCAAAATCATCATCGCCCAACGAGTCAGCTCGGTGATGGACGCGGATCAGATCATTGTGCTGGAGCAGGGCCAAATCAACGGTGTTGGCACCCACCAGCAATTGTTGGCGGAAAACACCATCTATCAGGAGGTTTACTATTCTCAGACGAAAGGAGAGGATGACCATGTCGCCTAGTCCCGGTTTCGGCCCCGGCCGGGGGCGCGGCTATGCCGCCGGTCCCCGCAAAAAAATCTCCCCCAAGACCATCAAACGGGTTCTCTCCTATATGTCCGGCTACAAAGCTCGCTTTGGTCTGGTGTTGGTATGTATTATCCTTTCCGCCCTGGCCTCGGTAGTAGGCGCGCTGTTCTTGCAAAAGGTGATCGACGACTATATCGCGCCGATGCTGCTGCAAAGCCGCCCGGATTTCGCGCCGCTGTTTCGTGCCGTTGTGGTCATGGGCTGCGTCTATGTGGTGGGCATCCTCTCCGTATTTCTCTACAGCCGGCTGATGATCGTCATTGCCCAAGGCAGCCTGAAGGCCATTCGTGACGATATGTTCAGCCATATGCAGGCATTGCCCATCGGATACTTTGATACCCACACCTTTGGCGATACCATGAGCCGCTACACCAACGATACCGATGCTTTGCGGCAGATGATTGCCCAAAGCCTGCCCAATGTGATCTCCTCGGTAGTCACCATTGTGGCCGTATTCTTTGCCATGGTGTCCTTAAGCTGGCAGCTTACCATTCTGGTGCTAGCGGTGGTTTTCTTCATGCTCAAAATATCCGGCAAAATCGCCGGTAAAAGCGGTGAATTCTTTGTCCGGCAGCAGCGCTCTTTGGGCGCGGTCAACGGCTACATTGAAGAGATGATCAACGGCCAGCGGGAAATCAAAGCCTTTTGCCACGAGCCCCAGTCCAAGGAGGGCTTTGACCGGCTCAATCAGGAGCTTTGTCAAAACGGCACCAAGGCCAACCGCTACGCCAATATTCTCATGCCGATTATGGCCAATATCGGCAACCTGCAATATGTGCTGATCGCCATGGTCGGCGGCGCGCTGGCTCTCAGCGGCGTAGGCGGCCTGACCCTGGGCGTAATCGCCAGCTTCCTCCAACTGAGCAAAAGCTTTTCCATGCCGGTTTCTCAAGTAGCGCAGCAGCTCAACTCGGTGGTCATGGCCCTGGCCGGCGCAGAGCGGGTCTTTGAGCTGCTGGATGAACCCATCGAAGAGGATCAAGGCAACGTCACTTTGGTGAACGCCTGCTATCAGGGGCAGGTTCTGACAGAAGCACCGGAGCATACCGGCCTGTGGGCCTGGAAAACCCCGGAAAAGCATGGCGGCTTCTCCTATCGGGAGCTCAAGGGGGATGTGCGCTTTTTCGACGTGACCTTTGGCTACAACCCGGAAAAGACCGTGCTGCACCAGGTGAGCCTTTATGCCAAGCCCGGCCAAAAGCTGGCCTTTGTGGGCGCCACCGGCGCGGGCAAAACCACCATCACCAATCTGATCAACCGCTTTTATGATATTAACCAAGGCCAAATCACCTATGACGGCATTGATATTCAGCAAATCAAAAAAAGTGACCTGCGCCGCTCTCTGGCTATGGTCTTGCAGGACGTCAATCTGTTCACCGGCACCGTGATGGACAATATCCGCTACGGACGGCTATCCGCCACCGATGCGGAATGTATCCACGCCGCCGAAATCGCCGGTGCGGATAGCTTCATCAACCGCTTGCCACTAGGCTACCAAACCGTGCTGGAAGGGGATGGCTCCGGGCTTTCCCAAGGGCAGCGGCAATTGCTTTCCATTGCCCGGGCTGCCGTAGCCGATCCGCCGGTGCTGATTTTGGACGAAGCCACCTCCAGCATCGACACCCGTACCGAGTCCATCGTCCAACAAGGCATGGACGCGCTGATGCAGGGGCGCACCGTCTTTGTCATCGCCCACCGACTTTCCACCGTGCGGGACGCCAAAGCCATTCTGGTACTGGAGCAAGGACAAATCATCGAGCGGGGCGACCACCGGGAGCTGATCGCCC
>CAYOVS010000192.1:0-3817 GCA_964407445.1 uncultured Peptococcaceae bacterium | reverse complement strand
TTGCCATTTTTTATGCTTGTCCCAACCCATATAAATAAAAAAGCTGCCAAGTATGATGCAGAGCAGGGCTTGGCCAATAGAACTGGCAATGATGCTGCAACCTGCCAATAAAAATAAGAAACCTAATACGTATAATAGTATAGGGAAAACCATATTTTGCCTCCTTCGTGGTAGAGCTATTCATTATACCTTGATAAAATGTCTATACTAGAATAATATACTTTTAGGATTGTTGTCAAGTTGGGATACCCTTGCTTATATACAGATTTCTGTTTATAATAAAAAATAAGAAAGTAGAATATGTTTTGCAGACTATTTAGAGACGGAGGTGACGCCGGTGAAGGATCGGCTGGAATTGGCCGCATTGTTTGAAGAAGGCAATAGCATGCTGCAGGACTGGCGGAGCGAGGATTTTAATGGGAAAGCATTGGCCTGCGCCGGCAAGCTTATTGCCGGGGTTGATGCTGCGATATATTATCTTTATCAGCCGGAAAATCAAACGTTGATGATTAAAGAGGCGTTTGGTTTTGAACGAGATATTACCGGCTTATTTCCAATGCAAATAGGAGAAGGTTTGTGTGGACAGGTTTTCGCTTCCGGTGAAGGAAGATTGATTAATGATTTGCGGCAAATTGAGGGATTGACTGGGGAAATGACCAGCTTGATGGATATTATTCATTTGGATGAGGGCAGCAATACCGCTTCTCCCACCTCGATGATTGCCGTGCCGGTACTTGTAGAGGAACAAAAGCGCGGTGTGCTGCTGTTAATCAGCTTTTCTTTACGCTTGGGATTCGATACAGCCGATTATCAGGTTGGTTTATTTATGGCCAATGTGTTGGGAATGCATTTGCAAAGTCAAGATGGACAAAAGCGATTGAGCCAATATCGGCGGGATGTCAAACGGTTGCAGGATATCATTCTTTTAGATGATGACGGATGCCGCAAAAGCCGTTTAACAGAAAGATCTTTGCTGGATTTGTTTTTACGCGGAAAAGGATTTTCTGATATTTTGAATGGAGCAGGGCAGGTTTTTCCCTATCCGTTAGCTTTATATAATCTTTTTTTAGAAAAAATCAGTGGAGATGATTCTGCAGTTGCAAAAGAATTGCCTGAGAATATTCTCAATCTCCAGGTGATGCAGGATTTGATTTATTGGAAAGCACCCCAGTTTATTCAATTGGAAGAAGACGTCTTGCATTTGTTTCCGGTAGTATGTGACGAAACCTTGCGTGGTTTTATTGCTTGCTGGACGCCAAATCAGCATTTATCTGATGAAGAAATTGATTTGCTGGAAATTATCTGCCGGATCTGTGCTTGTGTGTGGGTAAAGCTGGCAGCCGTCAATGAGGCCAATCAACATTTGAAAAGTGAGCTTTTAACGGGAATCTTATCCGGAAAGCAGAATGACGAACTGCTTAATAAGAGCCGCAGCTTTGGTTTTTACAATGAAAATATGTTTTTTGTAATTTTACTGACCTGCCCTAATGTGGATAATCATATCAGTTATTCCGCCAAAAGAGAAGGTGTGGCGCTGACCAATTACCTTACAGCGCTGCTTAACAATAATGCATTAAGCAGCATTATTGTTCCGGAACGAAATGATATTTGTATTATTGCTTCCTACAAGGATCGGCAAAGGAAAAATAACCGCTATGATAATATTGTGCGTGAGGTTATGTATAAAATATATGAAAATAATCCTGAGCTGCAAATTAGCGGCGGGCGTATTTATTCCGGCATCTTCAATATCCGCAAAACCTATTGGGAAGCCAATCAGTGCATGGTGATTATCAATAAGTATTTTATTCATCGTAAGGTTGTCAATTATGGGGATGTTGGCGTGTTGAGATTGCTGCTTACTCAAAAGAAAGAGGATGTTGAGGCTTATTTAGAAGATATCTTGGGGCCAATTATTGAATATGACCGCAAAAAAAATGCAGAATTACTGACGACACTGTTCTATTATTCTCGATTTAATCAATCCAGCAGTTATGTAGCGCATAAGTTAAACATTCATGCAAATACGTTGTATCAGCGGGTGAAAAAAGCAGAAGAGCTGATGGGCTATGATTTTGAAAATCCAATGGACTGGCTGGATGTACAAACAGCCAGCATTATGTATGGATTGATCTATACGGATTTGATTACGAAGCTTTAGAAAAGCGTTTTTCCGTGGAATATGTGTTGCTCAACATATTCCACGGAAAAACATTGTCCATGTTCACGTTAAACAAGTATCTGAATAATGCTATAATTAAGCAGACGTTGATTGTCTCTGTTGCGGTGAACACCGTGCCGTCGGTTGAAACCGCAGTGAGAGCAAGCGCGGCTGCTTTTATTATTTGTACTATTAAGGGAGGTTATGTTATGGCTGAAAACGGTAATCTTGCAGGTTCCAAAGCTTCAAAAGCAATTCGTTCGCTTCATCCTCTGGTTTTGATTTTTGTTCTGATTATTATTGCTGCTTTGCTTACTTATGTGATTCCCGCTGGGCAATATGATCGTGCAGAGGATCCCAATACCGGTAAAACTGCGGTAGTCGCTGGTTCCTACCATCAAGTGGAATCTGTCCCTACCACAATCGGTAATTTCTTGGTTTCTATCAACAAAGGTATCATTGATTCAGCATCCATCATTGCTTTTCTGATGCTGATTGGCGGCGCTTTTGGTATCGTTAATTCCACGGGGGCCATTGCCTCTTTAATGTCCTGGCTGGTGCTTAAATTTAAGTCTGATAAAGGCAAGAACTTCTTGATTGTTCTGCTGATTGCCTTTTTCCAGGTTTGCTCCGGTACCTTTGGGATGAATCTGGAGGCCTTGGTTTTTGTTCCATTCCTGATCGCGCTGATGATCGGTATGGGCTACGATCCTTTGGTCGGTATTGCTATCCCGGTAGTGGGCTGCAATATCGGTTATGGCGCAGCCTATCTCAATCCCTTTAGTCTGGGGATCGCGCAAGGCATTGCCGAGCTGCCCTTCACCTCCGGCGTAGCCGTGCGTATCGGTTTGATGCTGGGATTCCTGGCGCTTAGCTCTTTCTTTATCCTCAAATATGCCAATTCCGTTAAAAAGGATCCCTCGAAGAGCTTGTGCATGCAGGGCGCTTATGAGGTACAGGATGCACATAATATTGAAAAAGCGGAATTTACTGGCGGCCAAAAGAGAGTTTTGATTGTTTTCGCTCTTTCTATTGCCTTTTTGATTTACGGTACATCTTTCAAGAGCTTCTTCATGGCCCAATGCTCCACTGTTTTCCTGGTAATGGGTATTGTCGCTGGCTTGGTCAATAAGATGAAGCCCAGTGAAATTGCTTCCGCTTTCGTGGATGGCGTTAAGGAGATGGCTTTGCCTTGCTTGTTGGTAGGCTTTGCCCGGGCGATCACCAATCTGCTGGAAGCCGGTTTGGTCATGGATACCATCGTGTATGCCTTGTCCTCTCCTTTGCAGAATCTCTCTCCCTTGGTTTGCGCCCCGTTGATGGCTATTGTCCAGACCTGCGTCAATTTCTTCATCAGCTCTGGTTCCGCCCAGGCTGTGGTGATGATGCCCTTGATGGTTCCCATTGCCGATTTGCTGGAAGTCAACCGGCAGGTTGCAGTGTTGGCGTATCAGATCGGTGACGGCCTTTCCAATATGCTCTGGATCACCGGTATGCTGATGCTAATCTGCATTGGTATTGCCAAGGTTTCTTATACCAAGTGGATCAAATTTGTTTATAAGATTTTTCTCGGCAATCTGGTTTTGGGCATGATCGTATTGGTAGTTGCCCAGGCTTTGAACTGGGGTCCGTTTTAAGCCGATTGCTGCAAAAAAT
>CAYOVS010000191.1:0-3843 GCA_964407445.1 uncultured Peptococcaceae bacterium | reverse complement strand
ATATAATTGTATTGCAAGAACTATTTGCGGTTATTATTAATAAATATTATTAATAAATTTAAGGGATTCCATTGACAAAGGATTTAAAAAGGTATAAGATATTAACAGACGTTAACAATAAACACAAACCGAAAGGAGATTATTAGTATGGAATTTAAAGGCAGCAAAACAGAAGCAAACTTACAGGCGGCTTTCGCCGGGGAATCCATGGCCAGAAACAAATATACCTATTACGCCTCCAAAGCAAAAAAAGAGGGCTATGAGCAAATAGCGGCTATTTTTACCGAAACCGCCAATAACGAAAAAGAACATGCCAAATTATGGTTCAAAGCCCTCCATCAAGGCGATGTGCCGGATACTATGACCAATCTGCTGGACGCCGCCGCCGGCGAAAACTATGAGTGGACAGAAATGTACGCCGAGTTTGCCAAAACCGCCAAAGAAGAAGGCTTTGACGCCTTAGCCGCCCAAATGGCCGCTGTAGGCAAGGTGGAAAAAGAGCATGAGAACAGATATCGCAAGCTGGTTGCCAATATTGAACAGGGCAAAGTCTTTGCCAGAGAAGAAGCCCAGCTTTGGCAATGCGCCAACTGCGGTCATATTGTGGAAGCCAAAGAAGCTCCCGAAATCTGCCCCGTTTGCAATCATCCCAAAGCCTATTTTGCCATTTTGGCTCAAAACTATTAATTCAAACCTTCGCTCTAGCCTACTGGCAATATCCAAAAACCCCGGCGCCGTTTACCAACGGTCACCGGGGTTTTTTCTATGGCGCTCAACGAAAGGTGATCACGCCATTCTCAATCTTTTGGATCACAGCCAGAGATTCCAAACGGCAGCCCTGCTGCCGAATCCGGGCGCCGCCGCCCTGAAATTCTTTTTCGATCACCGCACCAAAACCCAACAGCTCCGCACCGGCCTGCTGGCAAATAGAGAGCAAGCCTAGCCCGGCCTCACCATGCGCCAAAAAATCATCGATGATGAGCACCTTATCCGCAGAAGATAAGTACTTTTTGGCCACACGGGCAGAAGAAACAGTCCCCTTGGTAAAGGATTTTACATCCGCCGCATAAAAATCCTCGATCATCGTATTGGGCGCAGTCTTTTTAGCAAAAACCACTGGAATACTGTCAAAAGCGATGGCAGTGGTCACCGCCACGGAGATACCGGAAGCTTCCATGGTTAAAATTTTTGTTGGGCTGATATCGCCAAACAACCGTTTAAACTCCATACCGATCAGCTGCAAAAAAGCGGTGTCAATTTGATGATTGAGAAAAGAATCTACCTTGACGATTTCCGTCCCCAAGGCAAAACCGTCATGGACGATTTTTTCTTCCAAGGATTTCATAATAAGCTCCCTTCACCCGAAGCAGTTCGGGCTATTCGTATTTATAACCGCAACCGCCGCAAAATTTGGCTCTGGCGGTGCGTTCCGTACCGCAGTTTGGACAAAACTGCTTTTGGGGCGGCGCTGCAGCAGCCAGTGGCGTGCCGCATTCCTGACAAAATTTGACGCCCTGCGCCACCGCCGCACCGCAGGAGGGGCAGCGGTTCAGATCCATGGGCGCTCCGCAATTATTGCAAAACTTGCCGGAACCGGCCGGTGCGCCGCAACGGGGACAAACCGTAGTTTTTTGCTCCAGCGAGCCGGTAAACACAGTTGCCGTATCCGCCAGCTCATCCAAATTGCGCTGAAAAGCCTGGGCCCGCGCCTTAGCGATGGCAATATTCTCCCGGGGTGCGCATTCCACACACATCCCCTGTTCCTCGTTATAATCATCGGTGCAAACCCAGCGATGGCAGGCATGGCAGCGATGGAAATGCAGCTTGGCTTCCTCTTGGGCAGCGTTGAAGGCTGCTTCGTGCTCCCGCTGCCACTCCGGGCTGTAGCCGTTAAAGCGCTCGCTCAAAACATCCGCGCCCCGCTCCACGTTCCAGCCCAGATTGGTGGTGCCGATCACCGAGCCCAAAATAGAAGCGCCCCGACCCAAACCCCGCAAAGCAGAACCCTTCCGATAGGTGGTGCTTTCCCGAAACGTGCTTTTGAAACCGTTGTTGCAAATATCGCAATAAAAGGTGAACTGAAAACCCGCCTCGGTGGAATTGTCCTCGTAGTTTCTGGTAAACGCCTGTAACATATCCAGCCTCCTTCCGAAAATGACGCCGGGCTGCCCGGCCAGAAAAAAGTCTCCCGCCGCCCAGCCCAGCCTGTTATTTTAGAATGATTCTGCTTAAGCGATGGGCGCACCGCAGCCGGGGCAGAACTTGCAGCCAGCCTCCACCTTAGCGCCGCAGCTGGGGCAGAATTTATCCTGGGGCGCCGCGCCGCCGCAGCTGGGGCAGAACTTGGTGCCGGGGGGCAGCGCCGCGCCGCAGCCGGGGCAGGAGACGGTACCCGCCGCCGCAGGAGCAGCCGCAGGAGCAGCCGCAGGAGCAGCCGCAGCCGCCGGAGCCTGATGCACCGCGCCCGCCGCCTTGATCGCGGCAATTTCGCTGTTAAAGGCTTCTACCTGGGACAGGGTTTCCCGAATCTGATAGACAATGGACATTGCATCTGCATCCAGCTCCATGCCATCATAGGCTTTTTGCCAATACAACTCACCCAATTGAACCTTTAATCCTTCTATCTTTTTGTTTTCCCCAAGAATTTTAGCGTTCAGCTTGGTGATTTCGATCATATCCCCTGCGCCAGCCGCCGCAGTCTTGGTCGCATTGGTCAATTTATCAAAAAATGCCATATTAATACCCTCCTATATTATTCTATGTAATCGTAAACTCTATTTCCTTATCAGAACTTGATCAGATTGCCCAAAGCGCCGCCCAAACCGCCGGTCACTTCCCCAATGGGATTGTTGATGATGCCTTTGCTTTCCCCGGTATTGGAGCGAGCCGCTGACAACACCTCGTTGGCCATTCGGGAGAAGGGCAGCGATTGGATCCAGACCTTGCCCGGCCCCCGCAGGGTGGCCAGAAACAGCCCTTCCCCGCCAAATAAGCCGGTTTTGATGTCGCTGGCCAAGGCGATATCGTAATCAATCGTAGCAGAAAGCGCCACCAGACAACCGGTATCCAGACGCAAAGTCTGTCCTTCCGCCAGCTCCCGTTCCAAAATCGTGCCGCCTGCGTGCATAAAAACCAGCCCATCGCCGGTGAGCTTTTGCATGATAAAACCTTCTCCGCCAAAAAAGCCCACGCCCAGCTTCTTTTGCAGATGAATGCCAACATTGACCCCCTTGGCGGCACAAAGGAAGGCTTTCTTTTGGCAAATCAGCGTACCATCATACTCCGTGAGCTGCACCGGAACAATTTTGCCTGGATAGGGCGCGGCAAAGGCCGCATGGCTTTTCCCTTCCCCTGCATTGGTAAACACCGTCATAAACAGGCTTTCACCGGTAAGCGCCCGTTTGGCTGCGCCACCCAGCTTGCCCATAAAGCTCTGGCCGCTGTCCGCCTGGCTGCCATCGCCAAAGATGGTCTCCATTTTAATGCCATCTTCCATAAAGGTCATCGCGCCTGCTTCGGCCAAAACACTTTCCCCGGGATCCAGCTCAATTTCCACCATTTGCAGGTCGTCGCCTAAAATGGTGTAGTCGATCTCATCCGCATGGTGAAACGCCGTTGCGGCAACAGGCAGATTCCCGGCCTGCGCCTGGGGCTGGGCAGCACCGCAAGCACCGCAAAAACGGCTGCCGTCATTTAATTGCGCGCCACAGTTTCCACAAAACATCATGATCCCTCCTTGCGCTGTAATGATTTGTCGCAAATACCAGCATTTTAGTTATATACTGTATATTATATATGATAAATTTTACCTTGCCAATACCTGCAGGGGATTTTTACAAAAAC
>CAYOVS010000190.1:0-3878 GCA_964407445.1 uncultured Peptococcaceae bacterium | reverse complement strand
TTTCTTTAAATAAGGTTATCATTTCGTTGCCCAAAGGTGGCAAAGCATTTTTAAAAGCCTGGGGCAACACAATATAGCGCATATTCTGTATATAATTTAAGCCCAGGGAGCGCCCGGCTTCGGTTTGGCCGTAATCCACAGCCAAAATACCGCCGCGAATAATCTCCGCCACATAAGCGCCGCTGTTAATGCCAAAAGCAATAATCGCAGCCAGGACTTTGTTTTGCATCGTTACCAAAACAAAATACCACATAATCAAAAGCTGCACTACCATAGGAGTGCCGCGAATTACCGTCAAATAAATATCAGCGATAATTTGCAAAGGCTTTTTCCCTGATATTTTCATCAGCGAAAGAACAACACCCAACACAATACCCACAGCCAAAGCGCCAATGGTAATTTGTGCGGTGATGCCCAAACCTTTAAATAATTGCTTCCATCTATCGGCATAAATCAAACTCAGATAGATTCTATCGTAAAACTCTGCAAACACTGCTTGCCCTCCCCTTCAATTCTTTGCCAGGAATAAGCATATTGCGGAAATAAACGGAGCGGCTAGGGGAGCCCGCTCCGTTTATTTCCGCTGCAACTACATAGAAAAATTATTCAGCAACACTTCCGTCAGCGGCATCGGTAGCATTCTCGTCAACGACATCGGTAGCATTTTCATCAACGACATCGGTGGCATTCTCGTCAACGACATCGGTAGCATTTTCATCAACGGCATCGGTAACTTTAAGATCATATTTTTCCATCAACTGGTCAATAGTACCATTTTCCTGCAAGACCGCCAAAGCCTCATTGACTTTCGTCAGCAGTTCTTCGTTATCTTTAGCAATAGCGATAGCGTAGCTTTCTTCCGTCAGCAGTTCATCCAGCATCTTAACGGAATCATTATCCGTTACAAAAGCCTTGGCGGTTTGGTTATCCATGATCACCGCGTCCAAACGGCCATTGAGCAGATCCTGCAAAGCATCGGCGTTTTTATTGTACTGTTGTACGTCTAAATTGCCGTAATCGCCGGAGCTGGCAGCAGTATCGGAAGTGGTACCCAACTGCACGCCGATCACCTTACCGTCCAAATCGGCAACACCGGTAATCGCGCTGTCGCTCATTACAATGATTGCCTGACCGGCGATATAATATTTATCGCTGAAGTTGACTTCTTTCAGTCTGTCAGGGTCAATGGAAAGCCCGGCCAAACCCATATCGGCTTTGCCTTCCTGCACCGCGATCACCACGGCGTCAAACAGCATATCTTCTACACGGCCTTCGCAACCAAGCTGGTCGCAAATGGCATAAAACAAATCCACATCAAAACCGGTAGGCTCGCCGCTATCATCAATCATTTCAAAGGGCGGGAACTCTGCGTTGGTGGCCATAACCAGAGTTTGCACTTGGGTCGTGTCAGCCCCCTGATCGCCGTTGCCGGCGCAAGCAAACAACCCCACTGCCATAACAGCGATAACCGCAAAAAGCAATACTTTTTTCATTCTTTCTCCTCCTTGATAAACGCAAAATATGTTGTAGGAACCTAAATCTTTGACTACAAGTCAGTCCAATTTAGTATACATGAAAAGTTATGATTATTCAATAGTTTAACCAAATTTCCCTGCTCTTTTTGTTTTTTTCTTTGCTGTTTTCAACCTCTTGACAGTTTCCTCGCAAAAGATTATGATAAAGAAATAAAATGGTAATAAGGTTACAAAATATAGTTTTTTTCCCATCATACATCTTGTTTTATGAGTATTTATAGGGGACTATCCAAAGATGCCACAAGACGTATTTAAAGAAACATGCTTTCTGTACATCAAGCAAAGGAGCGATTTTTATGACCATTGTTAAAAACATGCTGGAACTGATCGGTAATACACCTCTGTTTGCCCCGGAAAAACTGGGGAACGGGCTTCCGGGCCATTTGCTGTTAAAATGCGAATCTTATAATCCCGGCAGCAGCATCAAAGACAGAGCTGCCCTATCCATGATTGAGTCTGCCGAAAAAGCAGGCAAAATCACCAAAGACACCGTAATTATTGAACCAACCTCCGGCAATACCGGTATCGGGCTGGCCATTGTTTGTGCGGTACGCGGCTATCGTCTGGTACTGACCATGCCAGAATCCATGAGCATTGAACGCCGTCAGCTTTTGGCAGCTTATGGTGCAGAGCTGGTTTTAACGGAAGCCGCCGCCGGCATGAGCGGCGCAGTAGCCAAAGCCGAGCAATTGGCGGCAGAGCTGCCTTCGGCCTTTATCCCCAACCAATTTGGCAACGAAGCCAACAGCGCTGCCCATTATAATGGTACGGCTTTGGAGCTTTTGGCGGATTGCCCGGAAGGTATCGATGCTTTTGTCGCAGGCGTTGGTTCCGGCGGCACCATCAGCGGTTGTGCGCAAAAGCTCAAAGAAGTGAATCCCCAAACCAAAATCATTGCCGTAGAACCGGCGGATTCTCCCCTGCTTTCCCAAGGGCACGCAGGCAGCCATCAAATCCAAGGCATCGGCGCCAATTTTGTTCCGGCCATCCTCAAGCGGGATTTGATCGATCAAATTATTACCGCCACCACCGAGCAATCCTTTGCGGCTGCTCGTGAACTGGCCCAAAAAGAAGGGATGCTGATCGGCATCTCCGGTGGCGCCGCACTCCACGCTGGCCTGCAACTGGCCGCCCAGCCGGAATACGCGGGCAAGAACATCGTCGTCATCCTGCCCGATACCGGCGAACGCTATCTCTCCACCCCCCTCTTTGCCAAATAAATATCACCTTCAAACAGACTATACATTTATACAAAATTATATACAAAAGATCCGTTGCGCCCACCAAGGCGCTGCGGATCTTTTTTCTGCAAGCTTCGTAAAATTTGAATTGACAATCGAGGGAAAATAGTATATGATATATTTTGTTCGGGCGCGTAGTTCAGGGGGAGAACGCTTGACTCACATTCAAGAGGTCGCTGGTTCGAAACCAGCCGCGCCCACCACCTAAAAATCCTGCTAGAAGCCTATATCAAGGCAATTTGGCAGGCTTTTTTTGTTGCCATGAAACTAGTTAATTTGCGGGTTTTTGCGGGACATTTTGGGACAAAATGCGGGACACTAATGCCTTTTTTTAAAAGTGTCCCACATTTTGCATAAAAAAAATTAATAAAAATACCCCTCAATGATTATTTAATCAAAGAGGGGTATTTTGGTCAGCTTATCTTATACCGTCCGGTACCGTTGCAAATCGCATATATTAAATTTGCCTGCTGCTGGCTATATCCAAGCGCCATCAAATCAGCCAGTTTTTCAGAAATTTTTCCAGAAATTTCTTCTGCTACCTGTTCCGCAATCTCGTTTTCTGTTTGGTATACTGCTTTCAGAACTTGTTCTTCCGTTGTTTGAACCTCTTGCTTCTGCGCTTGAGTATATTTTTTTTCCGTGGCCTTGTCAACAATCCGATTGGCATACATCATCGCCCCTTCTGGGGAGGATAATTGCAGTAGCTTAATCACATTCAGCGCCCGACCCTGTTCGGTGGCTAAAAAAGCATCCTTTGCCGCGTCATAGCCTGTCTGTTCCAATTGCTTGATGGCTTCCGCTCTGGTTTCCTCCATACCTACCACCCGGCGGCTGGTATTGAAGATCAAGGAGGATGCCACCGCATCCATACCCTCTACACGTCGGCAGCCGCTGATTTGGGAATGCTGTTGGCTGTAGAATTGCCGCTCAGCAGTGGTTTCCCCGGCTGCTCCGGTTGGCGTATCATCAAGAGGGGTAGCGGAAAAGGCATTTCCCTCAGTGTTGGGCGCAACAGGCATATTTGTTGGCTGATCTGGCATAGTATTATTGACATTAACACCAGTTTGTGATATGTTGGAATCAGAAAAGGGGACAGATG
>CAYOVS010000189.1:0-3907 GCA_964407445.1 uncultured Peptococcaceae bacterium | reverse complement strand
GAAAAAATAGCTGAGTATGAAGAAAAATTTGCCAATCCTTATTGCGCGGCTGCCCGTGGTCTGGTGGATATGATTATCGAGCCGGAGCAAACCAGATTCTATCTGATTAAATCTTTGGATTCGTTGATCAGCAAAAAAGAAGCCCGTCCCGGCAAGAAGCATGGCAACGTGCCGCTGTAAGGAGGTAAGATCATGGTAAGTCTCAAGCTTGGCGCATTTACGACCTTGATTGGTATGGGCGGTATTTTTCTGGTACTGATTATTCTCTCCATTGTTACGATTTTGGTAGCAAAACTTGTTGATTCTAAGAAGAGACAACAAAAAGAATCCGCCCAGTCTGTTGTGGCACAGCCAGAACCCCAGCCTGCACCGGAACAAGTTTTGGTTGTTGCGCAGCAGTCGGGGATCAGCCCCAAAACAGTAGCCGCGATTATGGCTGCAGTTACGGCGGCCAGTGGCAGCACTGGATTGAAATTTACGGCTATTCGCCGCACCGGCCGTATCAATACTGTTTGGACCAGTGCCAGCAATATGGATATCATCAATAGTAGACAACAGTATCTATAATATAGGAGGATTATTATCATGAAAAAATATAATGTAACCGTAAACGGCGAGGCTTTTGTTGTTGAAGTGGAGGAAGTCGGCGGCGTTTCCTATGCGGCGCCTGCTCCCGTGGCCGCGCCTGCTCCCGTGGCCGCACCGGCTCCCGTGGCCGCACCTGCGCCTGCTGCCGCGCCTGCTGCTGCTCCTGCTCCTGCTGCGGCTCCCGCTGCTGCTCCTGTGGCCGGTGGCACACCCATCAACAGTCCTTTGCCCGGTACGGTGCTGAAAATTAATGTTTCCGTTGGTCAAGCGGTTAAAGCCGGTGATGTTTTGTTGGTAATCGAAGCCATGAAAATGGAAAACGACGTTGTTGCTCCTACCAGTGGTACGGTTAAAGCCATCAATGCACATCTTGGCGCTACCGTTCAGACAGACGAGCTTCTGCTTACTATCTAGGCGCAGCTTGAGTATTTGCGCAAGTATTTGCGCTTGCCCTATTTAGTAAAGAGAGGTGAGATAATTGTCGATCGATTTTACTTTGATGGAAACGATCATGGGATTCTATGAAGACAGCGCTTTTTCTGTTATTGGCTGGCAATCCTGTGTGATGATTTTAGTGAGTTTCGTATTGTTTTATCTGGCAATTAAAAAGGATTTTGAGCCTTTGTTGCTGGTACCGATTGCTTTTGGGATGTTGCTCGCCAATATTCCGCTGGCCGGATTGATGAGCGAGCCGGTATACTCCCTGAGCGAAGCAGGACTCCCTGTGTTGGACAAGGTTGGTGGCCTGCTGTATTATCTGTATCAAGGGGATTATCTGAGTATTTTCCCGCCGCTGATTTTTATGGGGATTGGGGCCATGACCGATTTTGGCCCCTTGATCGCCAATCCTAAGAGCCTGCTGATCGGCGCTGCTGCCCAGCTGGGTGTGTTTATTGCCTTTTTCTTGGCCTTGGCCGTACATGAATGGGTTCCTGGCATTTCCTTTACTGCGGCAGAAGCTGCTTCTATCGGTATTATCGGTGGCGCGGATGGCCCGGTGGTCATCTATCTGGCTACTAAGCTGGCTCCCCATTTGTTGGGCCCCTTGGCGGTTGCCGCCTATTCCTATATGGCTTTGGTGCCGGTGATTTTGCCGCCTGTGGCAAAAGCGCTTACCACCAAAAAGGAACGGCAAATGATGATGACCCAGATGCATCCGGTCAGCAAAACCACCAAGATTATCTTCCCCATCTTAGCGACCACTTTGGTTTCCTTGATTCTGCCGGAAGCTGCTCCTCTGGTTGGTATGCTGATGTTAGGCAATCTCTTCCGTGAATGCGGCGTAACCGATCGTTTGTCGGATACTGCCCAGAATGCCCTCACCAATATACTTACCATTTTCTTGGGTGTTTCGGTTGGTGCCACTGCCAATGGCGCGGAATTTTTGCGCCCCGATACCTTGGCGATCTTTGCCTTGGGCTGCATCGCCTTTGCTGGCGGTGCTGCAGGCGGCGTGCTGTTCTGCAAGCTGATGAATCTGTTTTGCAAAAACAAGGTCAATCCCTTGCTGGGATTGGCGGGGGTTTCCGCCGTGCCCATGTCTGCCCGGGTTGCCCATAAAATAGCGCAGCAGGAAAATCCCAAGAACTTCCTGATCATGCATGCCATGGGACCCAATGTGGCCGGCGTGATCGGTACCTCTGTTGCCGCAGCAATGCTGTTGACCATGTTTGGTTGATTTCTGTTTTTCTTGAACGATAACAAAAACACCTGTGCCAATCGGTACAGGTGTTTTTGTTATCGTTCATTCCGGATCTTCCGGTAAAGGCTTGGTTACGCCGGTGCGCCGCTCTTTGGCCAAGCCTCCGGCCAAAGGCGCCACATCCGCCTGCAAAAAGCAGGCCCGCATAATGGCGTTTTCACCAAAGCGCTCCCGGATGCGATCAACGGCATTGTCGCTTTTGGCCAATTTGTCATAAGAATCCTCCCCGAACAAAGCGGCCTGTCGTCCCACGTTTTGCCCCACCTTGGTTACGGATACGCCCAGCTGCCGTAAGGGGGTGCGCCCATCCCAAAGGTGACCAAAAACATGGCAGGCTGCCCGATACAGCTCTATGGTAGCATCGGTGGGTTGATTCAGCCCGCTTTGGCGGGAAAGCTGCTCAAAATCGGCGGTGCGCAGGGATACGGCGATGCAGGAACCGCATTGCCGGTCTTTGCGCATGCGCATGCCGATTGTTTCACAAAGGGAAAGAATGATTTTGTGTGCGGTTTCGGTATCGGTCACATCCTGGGCTGTGGTCAGTGAGTTGCCATACCCTTTGTTCAGGACAATTTCATCAGTTACTTGATCTTCGCAATAACCGTTGGCAAAGTTCCAGATCAGCTCCCCGTGCTTATGCAGCCTTGCCTTGATCCGGCTCAAGTCGGCCTGTGCTAATTGACCGATGGTGGTGATGCCGATGCCGTGCAGCTTTTTTTCGGAGGCCGGGCCTACCATAAACAGGTCGCGCACCGGCAATGGCCAGAGCTTTGTTTCGATTTCCCAGGGGAACAGGGTGTGCACCTTGTCCGGCTTTTCAAAATCACCTGCCATCTTGGCCAACAGCTTGTTGGAGGATACGCCGATATTTACGGTAAAGCCCAGTTCCTGCTTGATTCTCTCTTTGATTTTTTCCGCGGCTAATACCGGCGGGCCGTAGAGCTTTTCTGTACCGCTCAAATCGGCCCAGGCCTCGTCAATGGAATATTGCTCCACCACCGGGGCCATTTGCCGCAGCACTGCCACAAATTTGTGGGATGCTTCCACATATAACCCATAATCGGGAGGGGCAATCACCAGCTGCGGGCATTTCTGCCGTGCCTGAAAAAGCGGTTCCCCGGTGCGGATGCCAAATTTTTTGGCCGGGCCGCTTTTGGCCAGGATAATCCCATGGCGCGTTTCTGTGTTGCCGCAAATGGCAGAGGGGATTTGCCGCAAATCGATTTGTTCTCCCAGTACATTTACCCGGTAGGCCGCTGTCCAGGAGAGAAAAGCGCTATTGACATCAATGTGAAAAATGATTTTTTCCATCTTAAAATATCTCTCCTAGTGAATCATGCGAAACAAAGACCAGCAATGCCCCTTGACGTTATAGCGCAGCTCAAACAGCTTTTCTTGCCCATCTGAAATTGCCCGGCAGACAAAAAGATAGCTTTGTAATCCCACATAATAAATTTCCTTGGATACCAAAATTTCTGCGATTTTTACCGTATGCAGGCGGTGGGTTTCGTCCTCATAGCGAAAGCGCAAGGGGCGCAATTCTCCGTTTACGGTGCAGAAAGAAATCATTTCTATTGGTTGATTCATCGCGTCGCCTGTTGCCGCCTCCGATCAAGG
>CAYOVS010000188.1:0-3910 GCA_964407445.1 uncultured Peptococcaceae bacterium | reverse complement strand
CCTTGCGCCGGTACGGCACAGAGGCTGTTTTTTTAAGGAAAGGAACCTATTGGGGATTGGCCAAGCCCTGCCATTGCCAGTTGCGAATCTCCGGCAGATCCTGTCCGTAGGCATTGATATACTGCCGGTGCTCCACCAGCTTATCCCGCATCATCTGCATCAGATAGCCGCTGCGATTGCCCAAAGCAGGCAAATGCTCCAAGGCGTCCAGCACCAAATGGAAACGATCCAAACCATTTTGCACCCGCATATCAAAGGGCGTGGTGATGGTGCCTTCCTCCATATAGCCCCGCACCTGCGCCGGCTTATTGCGCCGGTGATAGGTGAGCTCGTGCACCAAAGAAGGATAGCCGTGGAAGGCAAAGATGATCGGTTTATCGGCGGTGAACAGCGCCTCGTAATCCCGCTCCGAAAGCCCGTGGGGATGCACCGTCTCCGCTTGCAGCCGCATCAAATCCACCACATTGACCACCCGGATCCGCAGCTCGGGGAAATGCTGATTGAGGATGGAAACCGCCGCCAGCGTTTCTAAAGTGGGCGTATCGCCGCAGCAGGCCATCACCAGATCCGGCTCCTGCCCCCGGTCATTGCCGGCCCATTGCCAAATGCCCACGCCTTGGGTGCAGTGGATCACCGCCTGCTCCATGGTGAGCCATTGGGGACGGGGATGCTTGGAGGCCACCACCACATTGACATAATTGCGGGTTTTGATGCAATGATCAAACACCGAAAGCAGGCAGTTGGCGTCCGGCGGCAAATACAGGCGGATCACATCCGCTTTTTTGTTGGCCACATGATCCAAAAAGCCCGGATCCTGATGGGTGAAGCCGTTATGATCCTGCTGCCAGCAGTGAGAGGAGAGCAGATAGTTCAGGGAAGCCACATCCGCCCGCCAGGGCAGCTGAGAAGTGACCTTCAGCCATTTGGCATGCTGACTGAACATGGAATCCACAATGCGGATAAACGCCTCGTAGCTGTTAAACGCCCCATGGCGGCCGGTAAGCAGATAGCCCTCCAGCATCCCCTGACACAGATGCTCCGAAAGCATGGAATCCATAATCCGCCCGTCGGCTGCCAGATGATCGTCCTCCGGCAGCAATTCCCCGTTCCATTTGCGGCAGGTCACCTCAAACACGGCGCTCAGCCTGTTGGAGGCGGTTTCATCCGGGCCAAACAACCGGAAATTGTGGCCGTTTTCCCGGATCAGATCCCGCATATAGCTACCCAGCACCTGCATATCCTGGGCTTCTACCCCGCCCGGCGCGTCAAGCTGCACCCCATATTGCCGAAAATCGGGCGTTTTCAGCTCTCGCAGCAGCAAACCGCCGTTGGCATGAGGATTGGCACCCATGCGACGCTCCCCCTCCGGCGCCAGCGCTTCCAGCTCCGGCTTGAGCCGTCCTTCCGGGGTGAACAGCTCCTCCGGGCGATAGCTTTTCATCCAGGCTTCCAGCAGCGCCAGATTTTGCGGATGGGCGGCGTTCACCGGCAGCGGCACCTGATGGGCGCGGAAGCTGCCCTCGTTGGGCAGGCCGTCCACCAGCTTGGGCCCGGTCCAGCCTTTGGGAGAACGCAGCACCAGCATGGGCCAGCAGGGCCGCCCACCAGCCTGCTCTTGCCGAGCCTGCTGCCGAATATGCAAGATGGACTGCACCGCCTGATCCAAGGCCGCCGCCATTTTGCGGTGCATCTCCTTAGGGTCGCTGCCGCTGACAAAGATCGGCTGCCAGCCGCAGCCCACAAAGAATTGTCGCAGCTCTTCTTGGGGAATCCGCGCCAAAACCGTGGGATTGGCGATCTTATAGCCGTTTAGATGGAGGATGGGCAGCACCGCGCCATCGGTGCGGGGATCGAGAAACTTGTTGCCCTGCCAGGCGGTAGCCAGCGGGCCCGTTTCCGCCTCGCCATCTCCTACCACGCAGGCAGCGATCAGCTCCGGATTATCCAACACCGCGCCAAAGGCATGCGCCAGAGAATAGCCCAGCTCGCCCCCTTCGTTGATAGAGCCGGGGGTTTCCGGCGCCACATGGCTGGAAATGCCCCCAGGGAAGGAGAATTGCTTGAACAGCCGCTGCATCCCTGCCGCGTCCCGGCTGATATTGGGATACACCTGACTATAGGAGCCCTCCAGCCAAGTGTTGGATACCATGGCCTGCCCGCCGTGACCGGGGCCGGAAATGTAGATCATATCCAGATCATATTGCTTGATCACCCGGTTGAGATGCACATAAATAAAATTCTGCCCCGGCGTGGTGCCCCAGTGCCCCACAACCGTTGGCTTGATGTGTTCCAGAGTCAGCGGCTCCTTGAGCAAGGGATTGTCCAGCAAATACAATTGCCCCACCGACAAATAGTTGGCCGCCCGCCAATACGCGTCCATTTTATCCAGCAAGGACTGATCCAGCACAGAAGCACCACCGATATCGGATTCTTTCATAGAAAACCTCCATTCCGCAGTTGGCAACAACACCACCGCCAAGCTTGATTGTGATTAGTATACCCCAATCCACCTTTTTTTTCCAGCGGCCCCATAGAATTAATTTGCCCCACCACAAACAAAATCTGGTAGCTTGCCGGTATTTATGTTATATTAAAGAAAAGAAAATATCATAAGGAGGAAGTATGAGTCAGGGAATCGTCTATCTCATCCTAGGGTTTTTTCTGCTATACAGCGGCTTTCATATCCGCCACCGTTTGCAACAGAAATTGGAGCAGTGTCCTTCCCAAGTCGAAGCGATGATTACGGAAGAAAAAGCAAAGAAGGATGTTTCCGGGCAAATCAACTATACGCGAGTATATGTCTACTGGGTAGAGGGCAAACAATACCAAGCGGAAGGTCCCAGCCCATACTTGAGGAGAAAGCACTTTATCGTAGGGACAAAAGCGCCGATCCATTACAACCCCCAACATCCCGAGCAGTATATTACCTTCAACCTGAATGGCCGCCGGAGAATGTATATTTTATTTTGGCTGATAGGTCTCTTGTTTTGCTGGTCTGGATTCGACCGACTCCCTCCTGAAAAGGAAGGAAACGCTTTATGAACCTTATTCGCAATAAAAAAACCGGCTGGCGCTGGGTTGGCGTAATTCTCCTGCTGGCGCTGCTATGGGTGGGCACCCCGGCGATGGCCGCCACCAAGGACGCCACCGATCTGGCCTGGGCCAAGCGGTATTTGCAGGCCAATTCTTTCTACGATCTGTCCGACGGGGTGCAGAACGCTTCCTCTATGAGCAAGCTGACCGAGGAGATGCAAAAGCTGGATCACTGGTTCCATTTTTATCCGGCGGATACCACCGACCAGGTGGGCAGCTATTTTGACGGCGCCAGTCCCGGCGTGGGCGTGGTTTTGCGCAGCGACGGCGGAAAAATTGTTATTGAAAAGGTACTCAGCGGGACCAGTGCCGCCTCGGCGGGCTTTCTGGCAGGAGATGTGCTGGTTTCCGTAGATGGGCAGGCGCTGGAGGGGTACACCGTGGAACAGGCCGCCCAGCTGCTGCGGGGAGAATACAATAGTCTGGTGACGATCGTCCTTTCCCGAAAGGGCGTGGAGGAAGAATACATCATGAACCGCAAGCTGGTACCGGTGCCCACGGTAGAAGCGGAAATGCTGGAGCAGGGCATCGGCTATCTGCAGATCCAGCGGTTTTCCGATTATACCGCCGATCAGGTAGCCGAAGCCATTGCCACGCTAAGCGCTGCCGGGATGACCAGCCTGGTGCTGGATCTGCGGGATTGCCCCGGCGGGGTAATGCAAACCGCGGTAGAAACCATCGGCCTGCTGGTAGCAGACGGCCCGGTTTCCTTTGTGGTTAAGAACAAGGGGTACGAGGGCTTTTATCTCACCGATCCCACCGTTACCCCGCTGGAGCTGCCCTTGGCGGTGCTGGTCAATCAAAACACCGCTTCCGC